>NZ_LGYY01000245.1:0-16690 GCF_001308045.1 Shewanella sp. Sh95 | reverse complement strand
TTGGAGGTACTCAGGCGGCCTGATTATCAAATCACGGAGAAAGAATTGCTGGCGGCCTGGGTATTATTCGCCAATCAGTTGCTCAAATATGGCTATGCTATGGCTGATTTATGAGGGGATCCTTCAGGGCTAAGTATCGCCTTAAGGATGATGGTATAAAGATAGCTTTAGATAAGTTTGACACAAAAAATTTTGATATAAGTGCTTTAAAGTTTTATGACTATATTAAATTTGATTGTAAATCATTGATGAAGAAAAGAATTGATAATGGGTTTACAAGTGATTTCGTACATTTTTTATATAATCTAGTTGAAATGAAGGTGTCAACAGTTGCGGAAAGAGTTGAAACGAAGGACGAATATAACTACGTAATGGAACTACCATTTACGCATCTACAAGGATTTTATGAGATAAAAAACAATACTTAATACTGATATTAATCATGGTGCTTAAATATGGAAACTTTAAAAATATACGCTAAAAAAATAAAGCTTGCACTATATTTAAGTGTTTGTATTGTTTTTTGTGTATATTTTTTATCTCTCTCAAATAGAGGTATAGAGGAATCTTCATTAAATTATTTAAATGAAATGACCCTGAGAAACGCTTTAAGTATTGAATCTGGATTAACTTATATTCTAGAACGGTTAAGTCAGTCCGTACGTCTAGTTGAGTCTGATAAAGAATTGGTCAATCCTAATGGCGAGTATAATTATAAGAAAATGCTCGTAGATTTGCAGGCCACTTCTGTTCGCGAGCATTTTGATGCTTTAAGAGTGGCTATTATTGACGTAGATGGAAATGCAATTACCAGTGATAATTTAAATAAGAATTTAGCACACCGTGATTTTTTTAGAAAGTCATTGTCAGGAGAGTTAAATGTCTCGAAAATAATAAATGATGCATGGTCAGAAAACGAGATTATTGTTTTTTCATCACCAATTTACTACTCAGGAGACATTATTGGTGTTGCAACTATTGCACTCGAAAAAGATGTGGTTTCGAAGCTGGTTGGATTAGACAATGCTACTGAGCATGGATTTTCTTACATTAAACAAGAAGATGGGAAAATGGTTATTTCAAATTTCTCTTCTATTTTAACTAAAACATTTAAAGGAATTATAAACTCTCATGTAGTTTTTTCCAATGAAATTACTATTAATGGAGGAAAGTATTACATTAATTCAAAAAAGATAAAATATAATGGCTGGGAGGTTTTCACTGTTTTGAATGACTTATCAAATAAAAATATTTTCAAATATTTGTATGGGTTTGCTTTTGCTTCTATTTTGATTATATTTTTGTTTTTAAAGTATGTAATATTTCCGAAGTTATTTTATAGTGATATTGATTCTAAATTTAATGAGGTTACAAGTTTACCTAATTTAGAATTTTTATCTAAAGATATTATGGTCAATGTAAATGGTTTCGTAGTGTCATTTTGTTTGAAAAATTATGATTATTTAAAGGTTTCAATAACGGAACAAGAGTTGAATTTACTTCTTGTTAAAGCTGCCAGCATTGTAAATAACACTTTTCTTGATTGTGTCAAATTGTTTCACAATGGTAAAGATGATTTTATTATGCTTGTTAATTTAGAAAATGAACAAAGTTTATTGTATAAGCTTGAGAATATAAACACAGGTTTTTGTTCTCAAAATACTTCATTGCGTCTTTTTTTTGGCATTTATAAAGTCGAAGAAAAAAATGAAAAATTACATGAAGCTATAAAAAAATCCATTTTTGTTAGAGATATTTATAAGTTTAGATCCACGGGACATTTTTATCGAAATTACTCTAAGGAAGAATTAAACGCATATCTAAAAATGTCAAAGATAGAAGCAACAATGATAAGTGCATTTGATAGAAACGAATTTGAATTTTTTGTGCAACCTAAAATTTGTTTAAAATCAAATTTGGTTGTAGGAGGGGAGGCCCTTGTCAGGTGGTTTTACAATGGTCAATATGTATTACCTAGTGATTTTATTCCAATTTTCGAAAAAAATGGCACTATTTCCAAGTTAGATTTATATATTTTCGAAAGAGTATGTAGTTATCTTGCCTCAATGATTAAGTTTAAACCAGATTTTGCACTGCCAATTTCAGTGAATCTTTCTAGATACTATATTTTTGAGCCTGAATTGGTTGATTGCATTAGTTCTTGTTTAAATAAACATAATATACCACCGGAGTTGATTGAATTTGAAATAACTGAAACGGCATTCGAGCAAGTTAAGGATTATAATGTTCTTTCTGAAATAATTGCCAAATTAAAAGATATTGGTGTAAAAGTCTCTTTAGATGATTTTGGCGAAGGATATTCTTCATTGCGATTCTTTTCGACACTACATTTTGACACGATAAAATTTGATAGAGAATTCTTTAAAAACTTAAAGTCAAGAGATATCAAAGTTATTAGTTCATTTGTTGATACTGCTCATAAACTTGGAATGAAAGTTGTTGCTGAAGGTGTTGAGACAGAGGCTCAATTAAAAATTTTAAAAAAAATAGATTTTGATTATGTGCAAGGTTATATCTACAGCAAACCCCTTCCTGTAGAAGATTATTTCAATTTTTTAAATATATATAATCAAAAAACTATAAATGGTTAAGTTGTTGATTATGTTTATATTTATTTGAATTAATTCATGTTTTTTTCACTAATTTTTCATTAATTAGGTTGGGCTTTCTGATATTATCTTTTTAGTTGATATTTGGGGAAGGTCATGGTCGATTTTAAAGAAAGTAATGTTTTAATATTAGTTGACATGAAATCGGGACTGGTAAAATTTGAATTATCAAATTCTAATTTAGTTTTCGATAGGTCTTGTAGGCTTGGTCGGAATGAATTGTTATTATTAATAGCTCTATTTGAAAGTTTAGATGTTCCATTAAGCAGGGTTGAATTAATAAAAATGTGCTGGGAAAATAAGTTTGTAACTGATAATACATTATCTGTTTCAGTCTCAAAGTTGAGAAAATTACTTTCAATTATTGATTGTCATGATGATTTGAAAACAATCAATTGCTATGGGTATATGCTTGCTCCTGAAGTAGCAAACTATCAAAAAGTTACTACAGATAAAGTAGATCTGTTAGTTATTTCTAAAGTATAGTTAAAACTTATTATTATTTAAAGTTTTTATTGTTTAAGGTTTATTATGAGTTCTGTAATTGGTTTTAAGATTAATAAAATAACAGCAACAGTTTTGTTGGTTCTTTATGGAAATGCAGTTTTTCTATCGCCATTGGCATTGGCTGTTGATCATGTAGGAAAGTATAAACAAGTAAAGTTATTGCCTTATACCATTGTTGAAGGTGATACTTTGTATAGCCTTGCAAAGAAGAATAGTTTAACGGTTGATGAATTGATTTTAATCAATAAGGATTCACCAGAACCTATTGTTTCAGCTGAAGAAATAAAATCTGGGCAAGTTATTTATTTTCCTGAGAAAAATGTCACCTTCAACTTGCCAGATTTAGGTGATGTCAAAACAAAATCGAGTAAAGTAATTGACAATAAGACTATTGCGCAGAACTTGAATCGCGTTGGAAATCAGTATTCAACCGAAAAGGAGTCTAGCCAGTACTCTTCATACATCAAGTCTATTTCTGGGGGGAATAATAGCGATACATATTCTGATTGGCTTGTTAATAATAGTGTCAATAATAGAGATTCTACGAAAACACCATCTACAAATGTAGTAGATGGTGAAATCAAATATTGGAAACAACAAGGGTTGTCATTAGTAGAGTCCCAAGCTGAAAATATTTTAAATGATCAGTTTAAGCGATTCGGCTCTGCTGAAATTGAAATTAATCTGAATGAAAACTTTGAAGTTGATGATTATGGAGTTGATTTCTTAGCGCCATTAGTGGATGTAGATAATCAGTTGTTTTTCAGCCAAATTGGCGTTCATCATCAAAAGTTTAATGATCATACAACAGTTAATATGGGTATTGGCCAAAGACATTTTTTTGAACGTTGGATGTTTGGTTATAATGCTTTCTGGGATGTATTACTTTCAAACGAAAAATCACCTGGACACCAACGTTTAGGCTTGGGTATTGAATCTTGGGCTGATAACCTAAAATTTACTACAAACTATTATTTTCCTTTAAGTGATTGGAAAGATTCTTTAATATTGAATAATTATGAGGAAAGGGCTGCAAAAGGCTTTGATATTCAAGCTGCATATTATTTAAAAAAGTATCCTCAATTAGGCCTTAATGCAAAATATGAACAATATTTTGGAGATGAGGTTGACTTGTTGAATAATGGTAATAGATTGCACAATCCTTCAGCGGCATCTTTGGGGGTCGAATGGCAACCATTACCCCTATTATCATTAAATGTAGATCATACATGGGCTGCAAGTCAGCAAGACAATACATTAGCAACATTAAACTTTAATTGGCAAATTGGTGCTAGTTTTTCTGAAATGTTTGAATCAGAAAACGTTGCTAAAACACGAAATTTGCAAGGTATGCGTTATGACTCTGTTGAGCGTAATAACAATATTGTTTTAGAGTATAAAGAAAAAGCGAGAATCGTATCGGTTAAGCATCTGCCTATTGTCGGCTTTTCTGGGCAAATGATTACGCTTAATCCTACAGTATCAATTTCAAATGGAAATATTGTTAAGTACCATTGGATGAGCCCTGATCCTTTGTTAAGTCGTAGTTTGAATAATATTTATAGTAAAAATGCAAACCTTACGTTACCTCAAATAGCTTTAGAGTTCATCAACTCTGGAGTTGACTTTCCACTTTATCTTAAAGTGGAAGATGAAAAAGGTAATATTTACGAGTCTGATAAAATTCCAGTAAAAGTAACAATTGATAGTAATAGAGTTGTTGAAAGGATTTTTTCATTAACGCCTGAAATTGAAGTCGATTCTATCGACAAACCAGACGTGTCAATAGAAAACTTTCCCAAAAGCTTTGTTCTTGAGTGGGTTTTTATTATTCATGACAAAAGTGATTCAACTAATTGGGACTTTTACAAACCTAATGACATTGAACTGAAAAAGTTACAACTTTTTGATGTTGAACGCTTACCTGGCCGTTATGCCGAATATTCTTATAGTCATTCCGAAAGTAAGAAAATTTGGATTGAGAAGTTAAAGTTTACAGTGAAGGACGGAATTTCAATTCCAAATTTATTCCATGAAAAATTCACTTTAAGTACAGTTGGACCATCTAATCGGTCTTCATCGATCAGCTTAGATATTGCATTAAATAATCGTTCTGTATCACCGCAGATTACTGATCTGCGTCTCGCGGGTAAGTTAGAAGTCGGCCAAAGCTTGAGTGCAACCTATGGCTTTAATGCCAACGGTGGCGACAGCAATGATAAGTCCACCTATGTGTGGGGCAATAAAGGTGATACCGCCGCCACTGTGGCTGCCGGCGCCTCGGTAACCACCTCGGGCCAAGTGCCTGCGGTGAGCCTGACGGCAGCAGACATTGGTGAGATCAAGGAAGTCTCCGTGCAGGCCAAGAACGGCCTTGCCATTACCGGTAACACCTTAACGGTGAACAGCAGCCAAGGGGCTGGTAACGGTGATGACACCACGGGCGGCAGTGACACGGACGGCGACGGCAAAGGCGATACGGTCATTGACCCTGCGGCTGGGCCGCAGATTACTGATCTGCGTCTCGCGGGTAAGTTAGAAGTCGGCCAAAGCTTGAGTGCAACCTATGGCTTTAATGCCAACGGTGGCGACAGCAATGATAAGTCCACCTATGTGTGGGGTAATAAAGGTGATACCGCCGCCACTGTGGCTGCCGGCGCCTCGGTAACCACCTCGGGCCAAGTGCCTGCGGTGAGCCTGACGGCAGCAGACATTGGTGAGATCAAGGAAGTCTCCGTGCAGGCCAAGAACGGCCTTGCCATTACTGGTAACACCTTAACGGTGAACAGCAGCCAAGGGGCGGCTAACGGTGATGACACCACGGGCGGTGGTAATGGCGGTGAAGTATTAGATCCAAACAATATCCAAGTCGCAATTCACTATACCTCTAGTGCGACAATTTTGGCTAATGGAACAAATGGGGGAGCTTACACAGGCACAGAGAAT
The DNA here is from genome assembly GCF_001308045.1 of Shewanella sp. Sh95. Taxonomy (NCBI): domain Bacteria; kingdom Pseudomonadati; phylum Pseudomonadota; class Gammaproteobacteria; order Alteromonadales; family Shewanellaceae; genus Shewanella; species Shewanella sp. Sh95. Next base: position 10,607 of record NZ_LGYY01000245.1, on the reverse strand, counting down.
ATTAGAGCTGTAGCTAATGTTGATGAAATGACGGCTATGTGCCAAATCCTAGGTGAATCGTCAATGTCGCCCTGTGATACACGCTTTAATTTGAATTGGTATGTCAATGGAAGAATTGTTCCTGGGGCTGTCAATCATAAATTTACGCCAGTGGCAACTGACCAAGGTCTTCCTGTTGCTGTTGAAGCAACATTAAAACCTTAATTAAAACAAAGTATTGTATTAAATATCATTAAACATAAGTGAGACGTAACGTGTTGACATTAAATAAAAAAATTCTATCAGCAATGATAAGCTCTGTACTTGCAGTGGGCGTTGCACAAGCGGCAATGTCTCCGGTCACCCCTGCAGTGGTGGGCCATAAGCCTAAACTCACCTTTAATGGTACTAAGCCTGCTGCTATACAACTCGGCGATACCATTACCGTTAATGCGAGTGATTTTATCTTTACAGATGACGATGGTGATCTTGAGGACGCTCGTAATTATGTCTGGAAGCTTGATGGTAATCCAACTGGCACGACAGGATTAAGTTACCCTATCTTAATTACGGATAACGCATCAGTTAATAAAAAGCTCACCTTGGAAATTATTCCAACAACAACGTCGGGCGATCCTATTAGTGGCGACCCATTAGTTGTTGATTTTGGTGTAGTGCAATTTAAACCTGGTGCTGTTCCGGAAATTACAAACTTAAAGATGACGGGCATTTTACAACTAGGCAAAACACTCGGTGCCACCTATAGCTTTGACTCACATGGCGGTGATAATACCGACAAATCTACCTACAAATGGGGCCGCGTTGGTCAAACTGCTGCAGGAGTATCTGCTGAGCCTTCCGTCACAACTACTGAGGTTGTTGATGGATATCTGCTAACGGCTGCTGATGTGGGTAATGTTGTTGAACTGACGGTAGAACCGAAGAATGGTGTGGGGACAATTGGTACTAAAGTCACTATCAATAGTAATGGCTTAACCGGTGGCGGTACCGGTGGTGAGGTTGTTGACCCAACTACAGCAAATGTCAGGGTTACATTTATCAATCCAGCCGCTGATGAGGCCAAACACGGAATAGGCTCTGATGGCCGTCCAGTGGTTGGTCAGAGTACCATGACGGCAGAATGTAAGTTTGAAGGTGCGCCAGTTACCGATTTCAGTATCTGTAATACAGCCATTTATAACCTACAGTGGAAGTCAACAGCAGATAATGGAACCACATATACCAATATTACTGATGGGGTGACTGATGCGACCTATCTACCACATACCAAACACCAAGGTTTGGCTATTGCAGTAGAAGCAACAGTTAAACCATAAAAATCAAAATTAATTAGCCAGCATCAAGGTTAACACTTGATGCTGGCAATGGGATTTATTTGTTTTAGTCAGCTATTGGCTGAAACTGTTAAGAGTTAATTTAACGCTAGCATTTAGTTTATATGTAGTCGTTATATTTGCTTGAGTCATCATTATGTTGAATAAATATAAATATCACGCTTTTAAAGCATTGATCTGTCTATTGGTGTTTAGCAACGCTGACCAAGTGTACGCAAATAACAGTCAACTGACCGAAAAAATTGTCGGCCATAAACCTGTTATTTCCAATGTTAAAATAGATAAGCCCACTCCGCAGTTAGGTGAGACCTTAACGCTTGTTTATGATTATTCAGATGCGGATCAAGATGTCGAGGCTGCCCCGAGTGTGACATGGTATTACAACGATTCCCCCGTTACAGGGCAAATGGGTAAGGCATATACACCTATTTATAATTACAATACCGGTACAGGTAATGCCTGTACAGATTTTAATATTCGTGCTGAGGTTATACCGAAATCTGTAACAGGTGATCCCAAAATCGGTGATATAAAGCCTGTAGCACCCGTGACGGTTGCCATAAATTTACAAGCAATCCCCGGATTTATTATGCCAGATACAACGACGCGAACATGGAGCGATGCCAATGCATTTTGCATAGCAAAAGGGGCTCATTTACCTACAGTAGAGCAACTTAAAAAAGTATTTAAGGATTACACCACTGGTAGCATGAATCAACAAATGAGCACAAAATATGGCTGGCCGCTTTTGGGACACTGCGGAGGTGGAAGCGCATCATATTGGGCAAGTACGCAAGATCCAGTCAGCAAAGGACATTATGATGTTAATATGATGGATGGTGGTGAATATGTATTCGCGCACGATACTAGTCCATACCATACCGCTTGTACTACGGTTGATGGTCCCGCAGAGTTACCGACCGCGGTAACATTAACCTATGGTTCTTCGGCAACTCTCGAAATTAATGGCCCCAGTTCAACAGGCCGCCCTGTAGTAACGATTGATGAAATTACTGCCAATCTTACTTTTGTGCCAAATACTGACACTAACTTGGCAAATTATCGCTTTGAGTGGTATGCCGATGGTATCACCACTGGCGTAATTAAAGATGGAATAAATACCTTTACACCCAGAGTGGAAGACCAAGGCAAAAAGATTAAGGTAGTTGTTAGCCTTATTAAACCTTAAACCTTAAACCTCTGACTTAGTATTTAATTAATTAGCCGAAATAAGTTATAATTTATATCATTCACACAGTTATTTACTCATTACCCTTATTTTATTTTGATTCAAGGTATAAGGATGAAAACGGATGACTATGTGGCTTTTTTTAGAGAGTGTAAAAATGAAGTGTAATTTAATCCATAAAGCTCCAATATGGGCTACAAGATTATTAAGTATAATGGGTTTGTTACTCTCAGTAATAAACCCATTACAGGCAGCAAATAGTGTTGAAAGTAATGAGACCCTTCCAGCAGTAGGGCGTATGCCCGTTTTAATATTTCAACCTGATTTACCTTTAGGTACTAAAGAAGTTGGAGCAACAGATTTCGTTTCTGATATTGTGAAAGTAGGGCAAAACATTGAACTTAAAGATTTGTTAGTGAATGATTATCTAAGTAAAAGTTATTTTGACGCAGATGGAGATATTGAGGGTGGAACAATAGCAGAATGGTTGATTGACGGAGTTATAGTTGAGGTAGGCAGTAGCTTTACACCTTTAAGTATTCATGGTGGACAGATGTTAACTGTGAATATAATCCCAAAATCGATTACAGGAGTTCCACAGCAAGGTCTGCCAATTTCTGGGAATAATGGCATAAGTATCCGTTCTCAGTTAATTGATAAATTCTTTATCCCAGATAAATCGGTGCATTTGTATAATGAAGCAATTAGTTTATGTGCGAATGGTGGAGGAAGACTTCCGACAGTTTTAGAACTTCAAGAAGTATATAAAGAGGCCACGGCAGCGATAAATATTAATTCTACAACTCATTTTGATATGTGTACAAAGTATGGTTGGCCTATGGCTGGAGGCTACTGTGGTGGCAGCTCTTATCGTTATAGGACTAGCGAAGAAGATCCTGTCAATGTAGGTATGGGCAGATACCAAAATGTTGTAATGGCTAATGGAAATGTAGATGTCACAATTGGAACAACAAATACTCAAGTTGCATGTGTTAAAAACTAAGTTTATAGCAATATCATTAATTTTTGGTTTAATAATTTATGATTTTTAGAAGTGACTTAATGAGATTTTTTTTATTGTTTTTGTTATTTTATTGTAAGTCAGCGTTTGCTTATTCAGAGCTATATTTAAAATTTCATATGGGATTAGGGATGAATGGTGATTTTTTTGTGGGCGGTACCTTAGAAAATAAAGGCGACCAAGATGTGCATCAAGGCTATATAGTGGTGACTCCGCTTAGTAGCGATTGTTACCCGAAATCACCTCAACTCTGGCCTTTTGGAAAAATAGCAGCTAATAGTAAATTTGAGTTTAAAGTGCCAATTGCTGGTAAGTTAGAAGGGTATAAGTTTGATATGGTATATGCTATGGATTCATTTGGTAATAAAATTACCGTGATTGATGAAACCGAACCAATCCTTAATAGTAAACAAACTGATTATATCGCTAAGTGCCAATTGAAACGGCAATCGAAAGTTAGTTAATCGTTTATGGAAGTGAATTGATGGCTAGAGTGCCATTATTGATGTTCAGGGATGAACTATTTTGATTTTTCACCCACTTTTTTGTTTGAAATTTTTAATGACATTGATCATTAAGGTGATTGTCCATTAAGGATAGGCTGCTTCAACGGAAGACGTATATATTTATTAAGGATAAAAAGTGATTATACATTTACATTATTTATGATTTTAAAGTAGGTTTTTATGTTTAAATATATGACCATAATACAGAAAATGATCTCTGTATTTTTTATCCTTTGTTTGCTGGTTTTAGGATTAGCATGGTTTTCAGTTATACAACTCGGTAATTTGCATAATAATACCACTAAGATGACTGAAAATCTGATCCCATCTATTCGAGCATCGACTCAAATGCACGTTGCATTACTGGATGCACGCCGTGCTGAACTGAATCTGGTGATTGATGTAATGACACGAGATAAAGCGGCAACGGAGATCAGCAAGCAGCATTTTGAACAAGCGAAACATGAATTTGAAACTGCTAAGCAACAATATGCCAAATTGGAATTTGTATCTGATCAAGAGAGAGAACAATTTATCGAACTTGGTGAAGCCGCTAAAGAATACTTTGCTTTACATGCTTCGTTAATGGCTGCGATTGAGAAAGGCGATATAGCGACAGTTAACACTATGGTCAAAACAGTGACCAAACAAACTCTAGAAGTAGCAGCTGAAGAAACGCTAATTTTACGACGTGAAAACGATAGTGCCGCGCAGAAAATGGCTTTGCAGAGCATGGAGACCTACACAACCGATAAAATGCTAAGCATTATAGTCGGGCTTGGTACCATCTTTTTTGTGTTGACAATGGCGTTTTTACTTATCCGTCAGATCCAAATACCCATAAAGCGGTTACTGGCGCAAACTCAACTGGTCTCAGCAGGTAATTTAACAAATAAGTTAGATGTTAATGCTTTTGCCAGTGATGAGTTTGGTCAACTGGCGGAGAGCTTTAATGAGATGCAAGATAACTTGGGGATGTTGGTTAATGAGGTTGCTAACTCGGTAGTGCAACTTGGTACTGCCGCTGAGGAGATTAGCGCAGTTGCTTTGCAATCATCTAACAATATGCAGACACAGCAAAATGAGTTGATCCAGTTGGCAACCGCAATGCATGAGATGCAAACCACTATGCATGATGTCGCTCGCAATACTAATGATGCGGCTAACGCTGCAACACAGGCAAGTGATACAGCAATACAAGGCAGTGTTACTGTAAATGATTCTATTGACCGGATTGATAAGGTGGCTGGTGCTATTGAAACAACCGCCGCGGTGATCCGTAAATTAGGTGATGACAGCCGGAATATTGGTGTAGTCCTAGAGGTGATCCAAGGTATTGCAGAACAAACTAACTTATTAGCGTTAAATGCTGCTATTGAAGCGGCGAGGGCTGGAGAGCAAGGCCGGGGATTCGCCGTTGTTGCTGAAGAGGTCCGAACCTTATCTAAACGGACCCAGGACTCGACCTTACAAATTAAAAACATCATTTCTGAATTACAGTTACGGGCTAATGAAGCTGGTGAGACTATGCAACAAAGCCAAGCAATGATGATTGAAACGGTTAACAAAGCACAGGAAGCGGGTGAATCGATTGCAAAGATCAGCTGTTCAGTTAGTGATATCTCTGAAATGAATATTCTTATCGCTACTGCAACGGAAGAGCAGGGGGCTGTGAGTGAAGAGCTAAATCGTAATGTGACAAATATTAGTGAAGCTTCTGAAGAGGTCGCAACGGGTGCTAAGCAGATGGCAATGGCATGTAATGATTTAAATCATCTGGCCACGCAATTACAGGATGTGGTAAGAAAGTTTCGTATTTAAACCTCTTCCTAGAAGATTTAAGGTTTATATTCAAAATCACCTCGGCATAGGACCATCATTGTATTAATACCTCTCAATTAATTGTAATCATCATATTAAATGATCGCAATTAATTGAGAGCAAGATCGATTATTTACAACAAATAGTTTGCCAACTCATTCTGCAGATTTCATCGAGTTTAATGGGATCATAGGGTATTGATTCGCGACGAACATAACGTGCTAATGCAGCTGCAGATTCTAGAGAAAGCGCTATAAGATAATTGACGTCGATGTTGAGAATCTCGCCCTTTGAAATTGCTTTTAGGTATATTTGGTAAAGTGGAGCAAACAGCAATTTTTCATACTGATTAACACTATCATAGGAGACTTGAGGTAATTTCTGATATTGTTCAAAGCTGATTTTGTTATCACTACGGATCTTACCGTATTTCACGATATTAAACCAAACGATGCGGTAATTCTCCCATGAAGAATGATTGTCACTAATCCCGTGAAGTAGTTCTTGCGCTAAATTTGCGATAACAGTTTTCCTCAACTCCACAACAAGCTCATCTTTACCGCTAAAATAGAGGTAAATACCTCCTGTGGATATGTTTGCTTCCTTAGCGACTTGCAGCATAGAAAGTCCATCAAATCCATTTTGGGCAATGACTTTTTCAGCAGCTGCCAGAATTTGATCTTTCTTAGATAACATAAATACAACCCTTTAAGCATGTGAAGGAGATAAAGAGCTAACTATATCTCCTAAGTACATAGGATAAAAGTCGTCAAATGAGCGTTACAACATTAGTTAGCATTGCATAGGACTCGAAATGCTGGATCTGTGAGCAAATCCTTTACACCATTGATCATAAATTGCATCCCCATACTGACAAGCAGAAATCCCATTACTCTGGTTAATGCATCGATACCTGTTTTACCCATGAATTTACAGATTGGCTGGGCCATTCTGAGGACCAACCAACTGGTGATACTGATAAGTACAAATGCCGTAACCATTCCGCCATAAATAGGAATACGATTAATTTCTTCAGGTATATCAGATATTTCTGCTGCACCGCTGATGACTAATGCCATTGTTCCTGGGCCACACATACTTGGCATCGTGAGAGGTACAAAGGCTATGCTTGCATCGTCTTCAGTGTTATTGGTTGTTGTTTGGTTTGGAAATAACATTCTAAAACCAATAAAGCCAATGATAAGACCTCCACCTAATCTTAACCCTGGGATTGAGATCCCAAAAATATCGAGGATGGATGAACCGATAAAAAAGGTCACGCAGAGCGTTAAAAATAACCAAATAGCTGCCAGATTGACCTGTTGATTAATGTAGGCTTGGCTTCGTCCTCGTGTTAATCCGAGCAATAACGTTGCTGTTGTTGGTGGGTTGACCATGGGAAGCAAGGCTGTGAAAGCGAGTAATGTGACTTGAAAAAACATCAGGTTCTCCTATATGGGAGGGGAGCCCTAAGGCTCCCGTTTGAATTACCTTTGGATTCTAAATAACACGGCATAGAGCAGCGGGATCACAATCAGTGTCAATATTGTTGCGAACAACAATCCGAACATGATGGTGACAGCCATGCTTTTGAAGAAGGGATCTAAGAGTAAGGGAGCTACGCCCATAATCGTGGTTGCAGCGCCTAATACTACCGGTTTAGCTCGGCTCAGGGCGGCACCGACCACGGCATCAAAGGGTATCGTACCTTCTCGAATATCATTATCGGCTTGATCAACCAACACAATAGCATTTTTGACCATCATGCCTATCAAGCTTAAAAAGCCCAAGATTGCCATAAATTCAAAGGGTGTTTGAAATATGATTAACCCTACGACAACACCAATCACAGCTAGTGGTACTGTCATCCAAATAACCATAGGTTGTTTGAATGCATTAAACATAAAAATGACCGCTAAGATCATTGCTGCAAATCCATAAGGCGCAGAAATGGCGATCCCTTCATTCGCATCATTTGAGGCTTTATATTCGCCATACCAAGTCAACTGATAACCATCAGGTAACGCGATTTGCTCAATTTTATGCCTAATACTATTGAAAGCATCACTAGTTAAAACGCTTGGTGCAGGATCTGCTTGTGCAAGTATAGTCGGCATACGGTTGATTTTACGGATTAACGAGTCTTCCCATTCAAGCCCTACATCTGAAACGAATTGACTCATCGGGACGAAAGCCTGACTTTGATTACTGTATACACTGACATTTTCAATGACCCTATCATGTCTCCGCTCATTTTCTGGGGCTCTTACCACAACAGGAATAAGCTCGTCATTCTGGCGGAACTGTGCGATTTGCCGTCCATTTAATGATTGAGCGATAGCTTGATTTAATTCCCTTGCGGTCAAGCCTTGTTGTTGCATGATTTCTGATAGGTAATTGGGTTTGATAACAGGGATTTGTTGGCGCCAATCGTCCTGAACGGCTATCAGATTATTATCAGCGTTCATGAGTGCTTTGGCTTCTTCAGCGAGTGCTCTGAGTACTTTAGGATCAGGCCCTGAAAATCCCGCCTCTATTTTCTTACCGCCACCGCGGCCAAGCATAAACTTCCACACTTTAATCGATGCATTGGGAAACTGTTGCGATAATTCGGTTTGTAACTCGTCAACTAATTTATTGATGTTTCTGTAATCATCAACATCTATCAACAATTGACCATAGGCTGAATTTCTTGGCTCAGGGGCATAACTTAACATAAACCTCAAGCCACCACTGCCAATGAAAGACGTTACATCGGTAATGTGTTCCTTCTGCTTAACAAACTGACTCATATTGACCATCATATTGCTGGTCTTACTGATATCAGTGCCTTGAGGTAAAAATGCATCAACGACAAATTGAGCTCTTTGTGATTCCGGCATGAAACCAGGAGGTATGCGCCCCATATTCGCGACGGCTAGCACTAACAACCCAAGCAATACTGCTCCAGAGATTAACCGATTGCGTAAAACTAAAATAAGAATTTTGTGATAGAAAGCTAAGATGCGGCTTTCTTTAGTTGCCGTTTTGTTGTTATCAACACTTAAAAATTGATAGCACAAAAGAGGGGTAATAGTGATAGCAAACAACCAGCTTAACAACATCGAGTAGCAAATAACCCAGAATAGGGAACCTGCATATTCGCCCATATCACTTGGGGACAAACCGATTGCACTAAAAGCAAGTATACCCACCACAGTGCCACCGAGCAGTGGCCAAATGGTTGAATCTACGACCTCATTTATTGCAGTGACTTTGTCTTGTCCCTGCTGTAGACGTACTAATACACCATCAGTCACCACAATGGCATTATCAACTAACATGCCAAGCGCAATAATTAAGGCACCAAGTGATATCCGTTGCATGGCAATATCATCAATCAACATGATAATTAATGTACCTGCGACGGTTAACAATAAAACAAAACCAATAATGATGCCTGATCTCACTCCCATAAAGACTAATAACACTACAAATACAATTACGACTGCTGCGATTAGATTATCGACAAAGTTAGCAACAGATGCTCGAACTGAATCGGATTGTATCGAGATTTCATTCAGTTCCATGCCGTAGGGGCGCTGTGATTCAAGTTCGGCTAAACGCTGCTTAACAGCATCACCCATTTCAACCACATTTCCACCAGAAACATTAGAAATGCCCAAGCCGATAGCATGTTGACCGTTGTATGTCATTAAAACATTGGCTGGCTCTTTATATCCTTGATAGATATGTGCAATCTGATTAAGTTGTAATAAGTTGCCATTTGTATTGATACCAATTTTAAGCTTTTTTAAGTCATCGATAGTCAACACTGTATTATTAGGGAGCACAGGAATACGCATACCATCGAGTTCGATGTCTCCTGCTAAAGTTACTAATGTCTGGTTTTTCAGTGTTTGGTAAACCTGCTCAAGGCTCACACCATACTGTTGCAAACGTTCTGAAGAGAGCTCAATAAAAATTTGTTCTGATTTTGTGCCTAAAGTTGCAGTCTTTGCGACACCTTTTACTAATGCCAGTTCCTTCTGTAAAAACTTAACATAGTCATTGAGCTGCTTATCGGTATAACCTTGACCAGTTATAGCGTAAAAGAGGGCATAAACATCTGCAAAATCATCATTCACAAATGAAGGACCCGCCCCGCTGGGGAGATTTCTTTGTGCATCAGATACTTTTCGCCGCAGCTTATCCCAAACTTGGTCTAGCTCAGCTTTGGTTTTCGAAAAATCGAGTTTGATTTCAACCGTTACCTCTGAACTTCCTTGTTTAGAAATGGATTTAACTTCTTTGAGTTCTTGTAAAGACTGCACTGCGGTCTCAATCACTTCAGTAACTTCATCTGCAACTTCAATGGCAGAGGCGCCTGGATAGGGAGTAATAATGACAGCTTGTCGAATAATAAATTCAGGGTCTTCGAATCTTCCTAACCCCTTGTAGCTGATAAAACCTCCAATTAATAACAGAAATATCATAACCCAAAGGCTATTCCTTTTCTTTATTGAATAGGCTGCAATGTTCATTTGCTTACTCCATCAGCGTTAAGTGGCCTTACAAGATCTCCATCTTTTAACGCATTTACGCCAGCAATAACGATTTTATCTTTGGGCCCGATTTCAGATAATAAGTGCGACATTCATGGAAAGGTGTAGAAGAGGAAGCCAACTGCTAAAAGTGGTACGCTCTTCTCGCCAAAGAAACAAGCAGTACTACCATGAATTATCAGCAGTTGACCG
>NZ_LGYY01000012.1:0-16977 GCF_001308045.1 Shewanella sp. Sh95 | reverse complement strand
TTGGAGGTACTCAGGCGGCCTGATTATCAAATCACGGAGAAAGAATTGCTGGCGGCCTGGGTATTATTCGCCAATCAGTTGCTCAAATATGGCTATGCTATGGCTGATTTATGAGGGGATCCTTCAGGGCTGGGTAAGTTTATTCACGTTACATGCAATTTGGCCTTTTTTATGGATTTGGGCGACCTTGTATCGAGAGGACCGAGGCTGGGGATTTAGCACTGTGATGAAGCGCGAGCAGGCATTGGAGGATGATGTTAAAGCGCTAAGGGAAACAGTCATGGCCTTACAGGCAAAGCTTGAGCAACTTGAATCGGCGCCTATTCCCACTCCGGCAGCAGCAAGCGTTGAGACCATTGCTGCTACTTCCACTGTCGTAAGCCCAAAAGCCGAGGTATAACATGGATTTACTATTGATATTAACCTATGCCTCCTTTTGTATTGTGATTTTTAAAGTCTTTAAGATCCCGATGAACAAATGGACAGTGCCAACCGCCGTATTAGGAGGCGTGATTCTTATTGGGGCGCTGTTGCTGATAATGAACTACAACCATCCCTATTCACGTTTTGCGCGGGAATACTATGTGACTATTCCCATTACGCCTGCTGTCAAAGGCATAGTGACTTCTGTTGATGTCAAACCTAATACGCCGATTAAACATGGGGATGTGCTGTTTCGCATCGATCCAACGCCCTATGAAGCTGTTGTTAAAACTAAAAAAGCAGCGTTGTTAGCAGCGGAGCAAGAGGTGCCACAACTTGAGGCTGCATTGGAAACCGCTAAGGCAAATGTGGCGAGAGTTGCCGCAGATAGAGATCGCAATAAATCAGCCTATGACCGTTATGAACAAGGCCATCGTAAAGGTGGGGCGAACTCGCCTTTTACTGCGCTGGAATTAGACAATAAACAACAATTGTATTTAGCCTCTGAAGCACAACTTACTGCGGCGCGAGCGGAAGAGTTACGTGCGCGTCTTGCCTATGAGTCCAATGTGGATGGGGTTAATTCTAAAGTTGCCGGACTACAGGGTGATCTTGAAAGCGCACTGTATAATCTCGAGCAAACTATTGTGCGGGCGCCCGCCGATGGTATTGTCACCCAAATGGCGCTGCGTCCAGGGGCGATGGCGGTTCCCTTACCTTTACGGCCGGTGATGAGTTTTATCCCCGATGAACAGCGGTATTTTGCCGGTGCATTCTGGCAAAATTCGCTGCTGCGTTTACAGGAGGGCGATGAGGCCGAAGTGGTATTAGATGCGGCGCCTGGACAAGTGTTTAAGGGCAAAGTCGCTAAGGTACTCCCTGCGATGGCAGAGGGTGAGATCCAGATGAATGGCACGCTGCAATCTTCCAATCAGCTATTCCAAACAGGGCGGGTTATCGTATTAATCGATATTGAAGACGATGCGATACGCCGTCAATTCCCAGCTGGAGTAGCGGGACAAGTGGCTGTGTATAGCGAACATTTTCACCATGTCGCTGTGATGCGCAAAGTGCTGCTACGGATGCAGGGCTGGTTAAACTATCTGTTCTTCGATGGTCACTAGTGGGAGTGTTAATCTAACCACTTTGCTTGGATCTGGTTTTAAGATGTTTGAGAGTGACTAAAAAAGCGCTGACAAGACTGTCAGCGCTTTTTGTTGTATGCAGTAGGTGAATGCTGGCTGCGATTAAATATCGAAGACTAAGCTGCCCGGTGGCAGGAAGGGCCAGCTTTGACGGATAGGCGAACCATCACCTTGTTCAGCAAAGAAATAACCCGTTCTTGGGGTGGCGTAGACCACACTGCCTTTTTGCAGCCCTAATTCTTGCAGATGGTGGTGGGTAAAGGTGGCTTCCCACAGTTCTTCACTCTGCCAGCCGATAGGCGCCAGTTCGACACGCACTTCTGCGCCAACCGGTGTTATCGCCACTATGGTAAAAGGAATATGGGCTTGGCTATTGGGTTTATCCGCCAGTGCCAGCTCATGGCTACGCACATAGAGCGCGCCGTTTTGTTGCAGTGGCGCTTGCTCAGGAGGCACTAAGAAGGCGTCACCATTGGTCCAACGATTCTGTTGCCAGCTCGCCTCAAAACGATTGACGTTACCTAAGAAATCAAACACAAAGCGGCTATTGGGTTGGGCATACAACTCAATAGGGGTATTGACCTGCTCAATATGGCCGTTGCTCATCACCACTACTCTATCGGAAAGCTCTAAGGCCTCGTCCTGATCGTGGGTAACAAACACGCTAGTGAATTTCAGCTCATCGTGAAGGCTGCGTAGCCAGCGGCGCAGTTCTTTACGCACCTTGGCATCGAGGGCGCCAAAGGGCTCATCGAGTAACAGTACTTCGGGCTGAGTCGCTAAGGCGCGGGCCAAGGCTATACGCTGTTTTTGTCCACCCGAGAGCTGCTCAGGGTAACGCTGTGCTAGGTGCCCAAGTTGCACCATTTCGAGTAAATGGCTGACGCGCTTTTGGATTTCAGCCTTAGACGGGCGCTGATTTTTCGGAATGACTTCGAGTCCAAAGGCGACGTTATCGGCTACCGTCATATGACGGAACAGGGCGTAGTTTTGGAAAACAAACCCGACTCTGCGATCGCGTACATGCACTTGGGTTACATCGCGATTACCGAAATGGATTTGACCGCTATCCGCGCCCTCAAGGCCAGCAATAATCCGCAATAGGGTGGTTTTACCCGAGCCGGAAGGGCCGAGAAGACCTATCATCTCGCCTTCTTGAATATCCAGATTGAGCGGCGAGAGCGCCTGAAATTGGCCAAATTTTTTGGAAATATTAGTTAAACGAATACTCATAATGATTGGCTCTGCTCTTGGTTGTCATTGGCGGATAAGCTGCGTTGTTGGCGCCACTCTACTAAGGCTTTTAGCAGTAAGGTAAATAGGGCGATCAAGGCAAGCAGTGACGCGCTCGCGAAGGCGGCTTCGGCCTGATAATCTTCGTAAAGTAATTGCACATGCAAAGGTAAGGTGTTGGTTTCACCACGGATATTGCCAGATACCACGGCAACGGCACCAAATTCACCCACGGCCCTAGCGTTGGTGAGGATCACCCCATAAATCAGTGCCCACTTGATATTGGGCAGAGTCACGCGGCGAAACAGTTGCCACCATGAGGCGCCAAGGATGACCGCTGCTTCTTCCTCCGATGCACCCTGTTGCTGCATCAAGGGGATTAATTCTCGGGCAACAAAGGGGCAAGTCACGAAAATGGTGACTAATAAAATGCCCGGCCAAGCAAACATGATCTGTAAATCGTGCTCAAACAGCCAAGCGCCAAGCCAGCCGCTGTTGCCGTAAAGTAGTAGATAGAGTAAGCCTGCGACCACGGGCGATACGGCAAAGGGGATATCAATCAAGGTAATGAGTAACTTACGCCCTGGAAACTCAAAGCGTGTCACGCTCCAAGCGAGCATGACCCCAAACACTAAGTTTATCGGCACGGTGAGCGCCGCGACCATAAGGGTCAACCCAATCGCGTGGAGTGAGTCGGGTTGGCTCAGATGCTCGATATAACGCTCCCAGCCACCGACAAAGGCCTGCTGGAAAATACTGACTAACGGCAGCAGTAATAACACCATGGCCAAGAAGACTGCTAGGGTGATTAGGCTCCATTTGATAAGGGGCGCTTCACCGACTCTTAAAGGTTTAAATGAGTTCATGGTGGCTCCTTATCGGCCGTGAATACGGCGTAAATAACGCGCTTGCCACAGGTTAATCAGCAGTAACAGCAGTAAAGATGTTATCAGCACGATAGATGCAATGGCACTTGCGCCAGCAAAATCAAACTCCTGTAAGCGAACAAAGATCATCAATGAGGTGATTTCACTGATGTAGGGCATATTACCGGCGATAAAAATCACCGCGCCAAATTCTCCAAGACTGCGGGTAAAAGACAGTGCCGTGCCAACCATTAAAGCTGGCCACAGTGAGGGCAAAATCACCCGCCAAAACACCGCGCTATCGGTTGCGCCTAAGGTCATGCCAGCTTCTTCTTCATCGTGGGATAACTCTTCCAATACGGGCTGGACGGTGCGCACCACGAAGGGAATGCTGGTGAAGATCATCGCGACCACAATCCCCAATGGCGTATAGGCCACTTTGATGCCAATTTCGGCCAATAGGCTACCAATCTGACCATTTTCAGCATAGAGAGTGGCTAAGGTAATACCCGCGACGGCTGTGGGTAAGGCAAAGGGTAAATCGACTAAGGCGTCGAGGAGGCGTTTACCTGGAAACTCATAACGAACCAATACCCAGGCGAGTAATAGCCCGAAAAGACAGTTAAATAGGGAGGCGGCCAGTGCCGACAAGATAGTGACTTTGTAGCTTGCTAGTACGCGGGGATCGGTAATCACGCCCCAATACTCGGCCCAGCTCATCTGGCTAGTTTGCATAATCAGGCCTGTGGTGGGGAGCAAGAGAATCAAGCTGACAAACAGCAAAGACACACCTAGGCTGATACTAAACCCCGGCAAAACCCGCTTGTTGCGTAAGCGCCCATTATTAAATATCACTGAATAACCACCCGATAAGGTTAATGGAGTTAATCCAATATTATTATGCCATTAGCACGTTATTGCTCAATCGCGATAAAGACTGCTGATGTTTATCTTTATTGCGATATAACCACAAAACCCGGGACATTGCCCGGGTTGTAGGTTTGATGACTTAGGTACCCAAGCTGATGATCAACGCTTTAATAACTGATCCAGTTTAGCGCCATTGGCAAATTGGGTCTTCATCGCGTTGTCCCAGTTACCAATGATTTGCTCAACGGTCATTAACTCCACCGCAGGGAACTGTTTGGTAAATTCGGCAACCACTTTCTCATTGTGAACGCGGTAGTTAAATCCGGCTAACAAACGTTGTGATTCT
The DNA here is from genome assembly GCF_001308045.1 of Shewanella sp. Sh95. Classification (NCBI taxonomy): domain Bacteria; kingdom Pseudomonadati; phylum Pseudomonadota; class Gammaproteobacteria; order Alteromonadales; family Shewanellaceae; genus Shewanella; species Shewanella sp. Sh95. The sequence goes on along the minus strand of NZ_LGYY01000012.1, from coordinate 12,094 downwards.
TCGCTGTAGAGATAGGTTAGATACTCGGTCGCTAATTCTTGCGTGCCGTTACGCTTAGCATTTTTCTCTACTACGGCAACGGGGAATTCTGCCAGAATCGAGGTTTTAGGCACGACAACTTGGTAATCATCGGCGCCATATTGCTGACGAATATTGTTAACTTCAGATTCGAAGGTGATCAACACATCGCCGATGCCACGCTCAACAAACGACGTGGTTGCACCACGGCCGCCTGTGTCAAATACGGCAACGTTACCAAGGAACTTTTTCAAAAACGCATCTAAAGAAGCCTGATTATCTTTGCCATAGTTTTTCTGGGCATAACCTAAGGCGGCTAAATAAGTGTAACGAGCATTACCTGAGGTTTTTGGATTCGGGAACACCAGCTTAACGTCATCTTTAGCTAAATCATTCCAGTCGCTGATTTGTTTTGGATTGCCCTTACGCACTAAAAACGCAATGGTAGAGTAGTAAGGTGAACTGGCATTAGGCAGCAGTTGTTGCCAGTTTTCTGGGATCAACTTGCCGCGATCATGCAGAATTTGCACATCGGTGACTTGGTTAAAAGTCACCACATCCGCGGGTAAGCCTTGCAGAATCGAGCGAGCCTGCGCTGAAGAACCTGCATGGGACTGTTTGATTTCAACCGTTTTACCGGTTTTTTCTTGCCAATGTTTAGCAAATACTGGGTTATAGGCACTAAATAATTCCCGTGAGATATCGTAAGAAGAATTAAGTAAGGTCTGATCGGCGGCTGCGGCATTGAGGGAAGCGCCCAGTAATAGGGTTCCTAGCAGGGCCTTAGTGAATTTTACTGGCATTTTGTGCTCCTTAATCTGGCAACTGTGTCAGGGTATAGAGATAGAGTAATTGAAGTTTTTACTTATAAAAAGCTAGTTAAATAGAACTTTTTTGAATAACTATGAGCAATTAATTGTATGCCATAGGTGATATTCATCGTGTTTGTTGTGGCTAAGCCCCTTAAAATATCCCTATGCGAGTTGCTTTTATCAAATAAAGGATAAACCCTGTGTCTGACTTTATGACTATTGAAGCCTGTATCGGGCAAACGCCGCTAGTTCGTCTGCAACGGTTGGATTGCGGGAGCTCTACGGTACTGTTAAAGCTAGAGGGCAATAATCCCGCTGGCTCGGTAAAGGATCGTGCTGCACTGAATATGATTAACCAGGCGGAGCTTCGCCAAGAAATCACACCTGGTGATACTTTGATTGAAGCCACAAGTGGTAATACGGGCATCGCCTTAGCGATGGCCGCAGCGATTAAAGGCTACAAGATGATCCTGATTATGCCGTCGAATTCGACCCAAGAGCGTAAGGATGCCATGCAGGCCTATGGCGCCGAGCTGCTGCTGGTGGACAATATGGAGGCTGCGCGTGATTTGGCTTTAGATCTTCAGGCTCAAGGCAAAGGTAAGGTGCTGGATCAGTTCAATAATCAAGATAACGCAAATGCGCATTTTCTCACAACTGGCCCAGAGATTTGGCAGCAGAGCCAAGGCAAGATCACTCACTTTGTTTCCAGCATGGGTACCACAGGTACCATTATGGGTGTGTCGAAATACCTAAAAAGCCGCAACCCCGATATCACCATTGTCGGGCTACAACCCGCTAATGGCAGTTCGATACCAGGGATTCGCCGCTGGCCGCAGGAATATTTACCGGGTATTTTTGATGCAGCCCGTGTCGATTTAGTCATGGATATAGAAGAGCAAGATGCCAAAACCATGGCACGAGCCTTAGCGCGAGAAGAGGGGATTTGTGCTGGCGTGAGTTCTGGCGGCGCGGTATTTGCGGCACTTGAGATAGCGAGGCAGAATCCGGGGGCCGTTGTGGTTGCGATTGTATGCGATAGGGGCGATCGTTATCTATCATCTGGGCTATTTTCTTAAGCCGCGTTCTACCCCCTGATCCTCGCATTTGGGATGTCTTCTGTAATAAAAATGGGCGTGTATCGCCCATTTTTATTGCTTAAGCCCTAATAGTTTCAAGCATCGCTTTAACCATTATGGTCAAATGATTATGGCTGCGGTGGAAACTGCGCCAAAATCCGGCTTACCGCCTTAGCGGTGTCTTGGGCTTTTTTATCGCCGCCCGCATCAAAATCGAAACTATCGGTACCGCGCCAAATCAGCTTATTGGTTTTAGCATCGATAATATCAATTTGAATGGTTTGAATTTTTGCTGTGTCGCTGCCAAGAGGCACGCCAACGCTGGTGCCTATGCCAATGCCGCCAGAACGGCCAAAACTGCCCGTGCCTAAGCCTATAGATAGACCTGAGTCTTTAGGCTTGTCTTGGGTCAGTAAGCCATAGGCGACTTTAAAATCGGGGGAAGAAGCATTTTCGGTAAAGCCTTTTTGGCTTAATTGCTGGGTGATTTCGGTTTGAATACGCTGGGCACTGAGCGGATCGTCGTTGGGCTGTGGAGCAAGCTGCGAGAAACTCTGCAATGCCTTAAAGTTATAATTGAGATCGTAATCGTTTTTCGGCTTAGTGCTGCAAGCACTTAAAAAGACCGTGGCGATGAACAAACTGGCGATGTATTTGTATCTCATCATTGCACTCCAAATTGTACGAACAGTATTCAATGTGCCTTGATTAACAGTAAGACTGCAAGTAATTTAGTGAAAAGTGTTTGATTTTTGTTAAGTATAGAAGGTCACACATTTTACGTACTTAAACTGGCAGAGTAGCCCAAGATCATGGAACAGTTAGCCTTTTTCGATATTCCTAGCCCTTGTATCGGTGTATGCCAAACCGATGCGCGGGGCTATTGTAAAGGTTGCCTGCGCAGTCGTGATGAGCGGTTTAATTGGTTGCATTTTACCGATGCCGAAAAACATGATGTGATCCGTTTATGTCATCAACGGAAACGTCGGCGGGAGCTGGCCTTGTATAAGGCGCGTCAGCAAGCACTTGAGCAGGAGCGGGCCGCTATCAATCCACAGCTTGATTTTGCGCCACAGACCGCCACAGAGTTGGATTTAGGCGATCTTGCTCTCGACGAATAATCTCAATGAGCCTTTTTGATAAGATGATACAAACTAGAGGTGCTAAATTTGCCGCTTTTTCGGCCAGCTTAAGGTGAAACGCGTCTGGGCTGGATGGCTGGTGACATTGACCTCACCCTGATGACGCTGCATGATCCGCTTGATAATCGCTAAACCTAAACCATGACCCTTATTGCCATTTTGCACCGATTGGCTGCGGTAAAAGGGCTCGAACACTTTAGGTAAATCCACCTCAGGGATAGGCTCTCCATCATTGCTCACACTTAGTGTTACCCGTTGCTGGGTTTGGCTGACTTCAATCAAGATTTGATGGCGAGCAAAACGCTGTGCATTGGTCAGTAGATTTTGCAGTGCTCGCTCAATCAATGCTGGTTCGCCAAATAAGGGCAGGGTATCTATATCTGTATGCAAGGTTATTGGGGTTTCACTCAATGCACTTAAACGTTTAATGGATTGATTAATCAAGGTGATAAGATCGTATTCATCTAGAGGCATTTCACGCTGGGATTCTAAACTGGCGTAGGTGAGTAATTCTTGCAGTAGGTTTTCCATTTCCTTAATGTCGAGCTGCATTTCATTGAGAAAATCCTGACGCTTTTGTTCGTCAGAGTCAGGTTGGCAGTACATGGGCATTAAGGCGAGGGCGAATTTAAGTCGCGCAAGGGGCGTGCGAATCTCGTGGGAAACCGCATTGGACAAATGTTTTTGGTTTTCAATCAATGCGCTGATATGCCTCGCCATTTCATTAAAGGTATTGGCTAAGGGTTTTACCTGAGAGCGGTTCGAGAGATTGATGCGAGTATCCCATTTGGCTTCGCCAAAATCCTTTGTGGCCTTACGCAATATGCTTAAGTCCCGCGAGAGTGGTCCAACCCAAATCAAAGCGACGAGTGCGAGTGACAAATAGAAAAACAGAGTGAATAAATTACGCAGATCGGCTCTGGGGTCTATCTCAATAGGACCCGCCATTAATACTTGTTCATCTACCTGAATAAACTGGAATTGTTCGCCCTCACTGGTTGTGGTGGTGACTACATGATTGGGTGTCAGAACTTGATCTTTCGCCAGTGCAATTTGATCTGGACTGAGTAGATTTAACGGCAGCTGACTATCGGTTGTGAGTGCTTCTAAGTAATCGTGGCGGCTCTCCTCTGGAAGCTGGGTCAACAGCTGGGCAAATGCAACCAGAGGAGCATCTAAGGGATTATTTTCATCTACATTTTTCTTCCATAGGCTGTCCAGTGTCCAGCCTATGCCCAGAAAACTGAGACTCAGCAGTAAATATAAGCTGATAAAGAGACGTTTCACGGGAGTTCTTAGTTGTTCCAAGCCTCAGGGGCGAAGAGATAGCCTTGTCCCCAAACGGTTTTGATTCTGAAGGGGGTCTCAATATTGTCGTTGAGCTTTTTGCGAAGTCTTGAGATCCGCACATCGATCTTTCTGTCTTTACCATCAAAATCAATATTGAGCAGTAATTGATAGATATATTGACGACTCAGTACTTGTCCTGCCTGTGATGCCAGTAACCACAGGAGTTCAAACTCATGGCTGGTGAGGTCGACTTCTTTGTTGTCGAGTCGAATTGCATGGGTATGGGGATCGATACTGAGTTTACCAAAAGTCAGGCAATGGGATTCGGCCTGAGGCGGTTGGTTTTGGCGGCGTAATAGGTTGTTGATACGGGCAACCAGCAGGGCAGGATCAACGGGTTTAACCACATAGTCGTCGGCACCGAGTTCTAGCCCTTTGATTTGATCTTCGCTTGAGCCTAAGGCACTCATCAACAGGATCGGGCCAGCAAAGTAATCGGGTAACTTTTCGCACAGGCTAAGGCCATCAATTCCTGGCAACATAATGTCTAGCAGGATGATATCAGGCTTATAGTTGATTAAGCGGGTTAACACTGTGTCGCCACGACGCTCTACTTCAACGTGCATGCCGTGGGATTTCAAATAATCTACGATTAAATTCGCGAGACGGACATCATCTTCAACCAATAACACTCTGTGGGGTGATTGTGGATTCGTCATTAAAATAAACTCCAAGGGTTACGGTAACGTCTGCGCACCTGAGGCTGCGAGGTCGACGTGATTTTTAATTTGGCTCCAGCCAGTGTTTGGTTGGTATCCTTACTGACCAGAACAAAGTGAATATCGTTTAGCGTACTGACATTCAATGTGATTTCATGTTGTTCTAGCGATTCGCTGCACCATTTAGGATAGGCATTGTTGTCAGATAAGATACAAACCAGCTCATTTTTAGCGAGTTGCCACTGCAACTCTACACGGATTTCACAGGCTTGGTTTTCATCCCCCGTGATACAGATTTCAGGGGTCAGTTTTAATTTTGACTCTTCATTTGGAGCGGCAAGTGCGTGAGTCGGTCCCATTAAGCTAACGCTTAGACCGAATATGCATAGCATCCTAATATGAAGGGGCGTCACTCTTGTTAAAACCTATACGCTGCGCCAATAAAATAAGTGCTGCTATAGTCTTGATTGAGCAAGGGACTGGCGGCTATTTCATCTGCAATTTGTGTGTAGCGGAACGCAAAGAGCATATCCCAGTTATCAGTTAAGATATAACGGGCTGTCATTTCGACCCCTTTATTCCAGCCAGCATCAGCATGGTAATGTTTGCTCCAATAATCATTTTCACTCGGGCGTACACCATAGTAATAGTCGACGACGTTGGTACTTTTCCAATCAAATACGAGTGACATATCCATTACCCAGCGGGTTAAATGCCAACCATAGGTCCATTTAATTTGCGCTTCAGCGCCTTGATGCACATCAAACATATCATGGGTGTAGGCTAACCTAACTACGCCTAATGGGGTATAAATAAATGCTTCAGCGCCACCTAATAACGTAAAGTTACGCGATTCTAAGGAATTAAACACGGGTTCGGGTTCACTGCTGAGAACTGTCTTGGTCGAGAGCATTCTCGCCCCATCCTGTGAACTTCGCTCCAAAAAGATATTCGAAGGGTCCCAGCGATAGAAATAAGCTCTATCCATGCTATAGCTGGTCACTAAGTTGACGCTGAAATATTGCTGCTCAACTAAGCTATAGCCTAAGTTACCGTTATCAAAAAACCAATGATCACCATAGTAAGCTACAGTTGGGATAAAAAAGACCGGAATATCATCAAAATCCCTAAGAGGGTTGGTTTTTTGTCCCCAACCGACCGCCACGCCTAAATCCCAGTTGCGCATTTCAATACATTCATCTTTAGTGACGCACGGTTCTTTGGCCATTCCAATAGAAGGTAGGCTAAGCGCGGTGAGTAAGATTAATAATGTTCGATACATGATATGCGTTCGGATTTAATGACAGTCGGTAATGGGCAACAGATTAGCATTTTATGCTTAATTCCACAGTGCTTTCACCTGAAGGGATGCAAAATGATACAGATATCATACAAATAGCATATATGTAGATCTCGTAATCAATTGAAAGACATCATAAAAGTATAAAATGTACTTGCTTAGCGCTTTTGTCGACGTTGGTGTGTTGTATTTATACTGTTTTGCTTTTTGGGCGCTAGTGTTACTAATTTGGGTTGGTGCAGCAAATAAAATGCCATTCATTGTCGGAATGGCATTAGTAAAACTCGATGAAACTTGATTACAGCCAGGAGCTAAAGGAAGTAAAACCGATCAGTTGAGTTCTTTTAGTGTCTGATAGCCCATTTCTGTTAGCTGGTCATTCACGCAGTCGAGGACATATTGTTTAAGCTCGGCATTTTCAATCTGATCTTCAGATGCCATCTGTTGGCATACTTCGGTCAGTTGAGCGATATCATTTGCAGGTGCAGGAGGAAGTGTTGATTCATCGGCAAAGCTAGCAAAACTGATTAGCGCCGACAGGGTGATAACAGCTGATAACGTTTTCATTTTATTTCCTTTAGTTATTGATAGTTAACAACAGCCTAACTGGTTTCCCATCATGCCGCTGCGTCAACAGATAGCAATTTATCATTGCTATTATTTTTTAGATATAAATAATTTTTCACTCATTTTGTCAGCTATTTTTTGTCGAATTATCATGGTTGTTTTATGGGCAGGCTTAAGTGCCTTGCCAGTCAAAAATGCCGATCTCATCCTTCGTAAACCGCGCGAATCCCCCTGATTTTCCACTACCAAGCTGAGCTTATTTTACTATGACGTTCTTACCACCCTTAAGTTTCATCATCCAGAGCAGCATATTTGTAATTAATATGTTTAAAAATAGACTTATCTCAACTTTGGTCTATTTATGGGATGAAGTTAATCTTTTTGATGGTTTTTACGGATTACTAGAGAGTGCATTTGTTGATAGGAGTGTAGAAAGTTTGAACTATAGCAAAATTGCCCTATAAATAAGATTTGGCGCACTATTTTTACCCATGTGTTATAGATATTTGAATCTTAAGAGATTAATTTTTAGCCTGTAGATTTTTTATTTATTAATTTTTTATCTTGATGATTTTAATGGTTAATTTGTTTATTTGTTATGATTATAAGATTTAGATTGTGATCTTCTTTGTTGTTATCTAAACTTCGCCGCTTTTTATCGAACTATAAGTGCAAATTATTGTACTGAAATTTACTTATCATTTTGGGGACTTTCTGTGTCGACAAAACTGGCGAATCCGGCTCCATTAGGTTTAATGGGCTTTGGTATGACGACTATCCTGCTAAACATTCATAATGCAGGGTACTTTCCGATTGACTCGATGATCTTAGCTATGGGGATTTTCTATGGCGGACTGGGTCAAATTATCGTGGGCATTATGTGCTTTATGCGTGGTGATACCTTTGGTACAACCGCCTTTACCTCTTACGGCTTATTCTGGTTGACCTTAGTTGGGCTTATTTTAATGCCAAATGCTGGGGTTGCGGCGAGCCCAACCTATTTTATGGGATGGTACTTAACCCTTTGGGGAATTTTTACAGCCTTTATGTTCGTCGGTTCGCTACGTTATCCAAGGGCTAAGCAGTTTGTGTTTGCTTCGTTGACGATTCTATTCTTCCTTCTGGCGGCGAGAGATTTTACTGGCAGTGCGCTTATTGGCACCATCGCGGGTTTTGAAGGGATTATCTGTGGTGCGAGTGCAATTTACTTTGCCATGGCGCAAGTGCTTAATAATGAATATGGCCGAACTATTTTACCGATAGGCGAGCTTAAAGCTAAGGTCTAACTGAGTTCTTAGTTTATGCAAAAGGCTGAATCATTCAGCCTTTTGCATTTTTGACGGGTCAGTAATGTTAAAACTTACGACATCAGATTTTGGTTTGGATAAATGCAATACAGGCATTATCTAGACTACGGTTAGAGATATAGCTGGTCCCCGTTTTATGGGTGATTAGGAACCCTTTATCCGTTTGCACAATACGATAAATATCCGTCCAGAGAATTTGAGCGTTAACATATTGTGATTTTGTGTGGATACCTTGCTCATCAATGATAAGGGTGACTTCATTATTGGCGGCTTTGCTCATCATTTGCCGCATCAACCACCACGCTTTGTTGTATTTTACATTTAATGCTTCAATCACCCCGAGCCCAACAAAGAAATAGGCTAGATAGAGGCTGACATCCGCAAAAATCAGCGCAATGCCAATGAGCCCGAAACCTATGGCTTTATAGTAAGGTTTGAGAGTGGGATCGGGTTTGACGGACTGGGTATAACACTCGTCAAAATGCGCTTTATCTAAGATGTAAGTTGTGGAATAACAATAGGGTGTGGTCATGTCTTATTTACTAATCGAAAGTTTAATTATCTAAAGCTGGATAGCGCGTTAGTTTAGCGGGTTAGCTGCGTAAAGTAACGATTTTTGGGATAAGTCTGCAGTAGCGATACGGCGCAAAATACCCTGTTATCGTACCTGCGCCCGTTCCTGCACCATAGTTTGCTTATGACTTAATAGCGGTTTCGCTCTGTGGGAATATCACTCAGATACTCAACAAACTCGACTTCAAATCCATGGGCATCGAAGAAGTAGATATTGCGGCGATAGGGATCTTCCATGCCATCTTTGGCTATCGGAAAACCAGCTTGGGTTAGCCTTGTTATCACTTCATCTAAATCACTCACCACAAAGGCAAAATGAGCTAAGCCAATTTGATGGCCCGTTAAGTCGCGGTTTTCGCCTTCACCGTTATCGCTAAAGGCAATGTATTGATAATCATCGCCAAAATGAATCCAATTGCGCGGCTTGCCGTACCAAGTCCCTTTATCTCCGCCACGGACACGCCAATGTGGGAAGGCGGCTTGATAAAAAGTGAGTGCTTTAGGGATATCGTCGACGACTAGGTTGATGTGCTCTAAATGGATCATAATGCGTTCCTTGTAATGATTTTAGTCAGTGTGATTCACATCCAAGCTGCTTACATACCGTAGCAGTATTCCTGCTGCTTGGGGTAGGGTTGATGAATATGGCGTTGGCGTATCGGCGCTAAGGCTTGGGCGTATTGATGCAACATAAACAGGCTATATTGCACTCTTTCTCTGAGGTCGATATCCCGCGTACCTTGGGGCGTAGCGTTGAGTACATTCTCGACATTACGGATGATCAAATGGTCGGGAATCGGTACTAATTTATTGTTTTTGAGTGCATTCATTTTGACTTCCACAATGGGGTAAGCACCGCTAATGCCGCTGCAAACTGAAATCAGCAACACTGGCTTATGGGCAGTTTCCTGACGGCTACACATCAGTAGGAAGTTTTTAAGCAGTGGCGATGCCATTCCACCCCATTCGGGCGTAATCAAAACGAGGGCATCCGCAGCATCGACTCTTTGCTCTATCTCAGGCCAATGTTCGCCCTTGTTGTCTTCTTCACCGTCCCAAAAGGGCAGGTTGAACTGGCAAAGTTCTAAGTGATGGATAGCGTCGTAACCGACACTATGGGGCGATAAAAAACTGGTTTCGGCTATGAATCTCGCGACTTTAGCGCTTTGGGAGTGGGCTTTTTGGCTGGTGCTGATGATGAGTAAGTTCATTATGTAAACCTATTAGTTTATAAATTATTTATAAGGTAATTGCTTTATTTAATCATGTAAAGGATAAAATAAATAAAAAACTTTATTTATTCTGTTAAAAGGTGGGCGATTGAGGGATAATCCGAGGCGAAGAGCGGAGAGCGCATATGAAAACTACTGATAAGATTATTCAATTACTCAAATTGCATGGCCCGTTAACGGCTAAGACCCTAGCGGAAGAGCTTGCGTTGACCACTATGGGCGTTCGCCAGCATTTGCAAGCCTTAGAAGAGGCGGGTGATGTCGATATTGAAGACAGAGTTGAAGGCCGCGGACGCCCAACCCGGTATTGGGGATTAACGGAGCAGAGTAGAACCCACTTTGCCGATCGCCACAGTGAGCTTAGTTTGCAATTGATTGATTCCGTAAAAATGATATTTGGTGATCAGGGGTTGGATAAACTGATTGAGCATAGAGAGCAAACTGCTATGCAACAGTATCGCAGCGCGATGCAAGGTATGACGGATATTACCAGTCGTTTAACTAAATTGGTGGAGTTACGTACCCTCGAAGGCTATATGGCGACGCAGGAACAAGCGGATGGGGCGTTCTGGTTACTTGAGAATCATTGTCCAATTTGCAGCGCAGCGACTAAGTGCCAAAACTTTTGCCGCTCCGAACTGCAACAATTCCAGCAGTTATTTGCCGATATCGCTACTGTAAGCCGTGAAGAGCATATCATCGACGGCGCTCGTCGCTGTGCCTATCGCATTGCGCCTTTATCTTAGAGCAGGATGGTGTGATGCAATCAAAACGCGGTCGTCTCGATAGATACCTAGCTGTTAAGTTACAAATTCACCGTAAAGCCGTGCGAGAACTCTTGCTGGCGGAGCGTGTGTATGTGGATGGCGAGCCTGCGAAAGCGCTCGATCTGCTGGTGGATGAATTTTCCCACATAGTGTTTGATGGGCAAGTCTTACAGGCCAACCAGCCCGTGTACTTGATGTTGCACAAGCCCGTTGGGGTAGTGAGTGCGACCAAAGACAAGGAGCACCGCACTGTGATTGATTTACTCGATTGCGAAGCTCGCCATGAGCTGCATATTGCTGGGCGGTTAGATTTAAACTCATCGGGTTTATTGTTACTGACCAATGATAGTCGTTGGTCCGAGGCGTTAATGTCACCCGAGCAAAAAGTGGATAAAGTGTATCGAGTGACTTTAGCCAATCCCTTGAGTGAGGACTATGTCGCGGCATTCGCGCAGGGCATGTATTTTGGCTTTGAAGATATCACCACACAGCCTGCAAAGTTGACTATCCTCGACACTCATATTGCAGAGGTTACTTTAAGGGAAGGGAAGTACCATCAAATCAAGCGGATGTTTGGTCGTTTCCGTAATCCAGTGGTGGGATTACACCGCCTTTCCATTGGTGAGATTACCCTAGATAAACACTTAAGCCCTAGTGATAGCCGGATGTTGACGGCACAAGAAGTCGCCTCTATCTATCATTCAAAAATGAAGTAACTCGAGACGGTGCATAAAGCGCTGATATGCACTTAAAAACATTACCCTAAGAGCATGTTGACGTTTTGAGATTGAATTTCGTTCTGGCTCGCTCATTAGGTTAAGTAAAATAGCGATACTGCGCGGACTTTATCTTGCATAGATCGTGAACCAAAGGGTTGCAAAAATAATCCTGAAACGTCAATACACCTCGGCATACGATTGTTTGAAGGACGCTGTAACAAACACGTAAGGATAACATTAGTCTGGCACAGCACGGCTGTGCCAGTGAAAATGTGTTAGAGCCTGAATGCACTGACTTGATTACGCATGCTGCTAGCCAGTTTGGTTAGGTTTATAACAGACTCGCTTAGCTCATGTGCTGAGCGAGTCGAGTCATCGGTAATATCACTGATCGCAATAATGCTACGGTTAATACTTTCGGCCACACTACTTTGCTCTTCAGCGAGGGCGTTCAAAATTCTGTGTCAGGCTAATTTTTAAATTTCCAGCACGCTATCTAAACGTCCTTCAAAATAAATCGCTAACTGAGATAAACAAAGGCTCCAATTGTGGATTGGCATGGTCCATTT
>NZ_LGYY01000201.1:0-17864 GCF_001308045.1 Shewanella sp. Sh95 | reverse complement strand
AATCCTCGCGGATAAGCCCTTGCCATTCACTAGTAGTTAGCGTTTAATAACAGCATGTTATTGAACGGTGACCTTCCTACAGAGGACTTTCACCTCATTAGTTCATGCCCATGCTGGGCGTACACAATCTGTTTAAGAGTGGTTCGCAACGCGTGGCATTTTTACTATGCGTCGCGTTTAGTGATTAAGGTGGTATGTGGGAGCTTCAGTATTGCGTTGCTCACACCTTAACAGGGCGTTATGTTCTTCTGAAGGTTATTCATGTTCCCTAATTTACAAGCTGCAACGACATCTAAAGATCCTTTTGTAATAAATTTAGTTTCGGTTATTTCAGAGGTCGCATGTAAGCCATATTTCAAAGACCACTTGGATAAATCTCAGAAAGAACAAAAGGCAATAGTTACTTCGTTTCAACGTGAGCTGAGGAATGAATTATTCATGGGGGTATTAGGCGTCGATTGGACTACGGAGTTTATGCCAAGTGACTCTTCTCGGGACTCTATTGATATTTATGGTGAAGGCGATGGTTTTGTTGTTGCGATTGAGCTAGATAAAAATAGAGCAGATCAGGTGGCTAAAAAGTTTGTCTCACGAATGGCCATCCTTCCAGACATCAAAGTTTATTACATCTCCATATGCTATCCTGGAACTAAAAGTATGAGTAAATCTGAGTGTGTTAAATATTTCGGCTATTGTGGTAACTTGGCTAAAAGGATGGGTAATGAGTATCTTGGGTTCACTATTGAGCCCAGAACATAACAAATAAGGATAGGCCGCGCGTAGCCGCGACCTTATCCCAAGTGTTGAACAAGCCCGATGCTGGTTGTTGACACTTTATTATGCAAATAGCGGATTGAGAATGTGTACTGGCGAAGGTCTTATTTTAAAAGAGACTTTTATGCAGACATGACCCGCCCTTAGCGAACGAGCTAATATTTTTATTACCTACTCATCAAGCTGTTATCGAGTCCTCATTCTGTTTGGTTAACCGGTTTTGTTTCCTAATAGTGAAATCCAATGTTTTTCTGGTTTAAATCAGAATAATATTCCGAAGGCAGATAAACGACTGACGATGATACAAGGATTTTAAGCGCCATACTGGCGTTCAGGAAGCACTCTGTAGTTATTTGTGCTTTTAGGAAACAAAGCCTGGTTAACCCGTTATCCTTATACTTCTTGCCTTAGGCGATGATGTTAGCGTCTGTCGGTCGATGACGCACATGAACGCCCATAAAATGCATCGCGAGATGGCAACAAGGGCAATAGCGCACGGCTAAGGCACGTTTGACCTCTGGTAATACGGGGAAAGCGGCTCCTGCGACAGCCAGCATCAGTTGGATTTGTTGCCGTAGCGTTTTGGCATTGCCTCGCAGTAAGCCATAGTCACGCACTCGCCGTAATCCTTTGGGTAACACATGTTGTAATATCAACCATAGAAATTCGACCGCGGGCAAGCTGCGTACTTGTTGGCAGCGAGTCTGACTGTCTTGATAGGTAAAACTCACCTGATTATCGACATGACGACAAATACTGCTGTCGGGTAAAACGCCCCGATAAAGGTAGCGCGACAGATATTGCAGTGCAGGAGCACCTTTACCGACAAACTGACAATCGACCACCCATTTTGAGGGAGATTGATGTGGCAGTTTAAGCTGAAGCGTGTCACTCAGATAAGCCAGTAAACGTGCTCGCCACACCTTGGCAAGATTAAAGGCGTTAAATAAGTAATGGGTTTTACACTTACGCCATTGCCGCTTGCCAGAGTGGTAGCTCCCTGCGGGGATAATGAAGTGCAGATGTGGATGGTAGTCTCTACGCCGACTGTGAGTATGCAATACCCCCGTGAAGCCGATGTCACCACTGAGCTTGGGGGAGCGTGCTGCAAAGTCTTTGAGTACACTCGCTGCCACGGTAAACATGGCGTGATAGAACGGCTCGGGTTGCGACTTTGCTATGGCTCTTAATTCAAACGGCAAGGTAAAGGTCACCATAAAATAATTCACCGGTAATAACTTAGCTTGTTGTTTACTCAACCAGTCACATGTGGTGCCATGTTGACACTGTGGGCAACTGCGATGACCACAAGAGAGCGGAAACTCAAGCTGTTGCTCGCAGGTTTGACAATCCCAGCAACTCACCCTCGCCGTGTTACAGCGACAGCTGAGCATGGCATGGATAGCATCCTGTATTTCTGGGGTGATTTGATGGGCATAACGCCGCCGAAAATCCGCCAGATGTTGACGTAAGATATCGATAAACTGGCTCATAGCCCACACTCCCACCTCAAGGCTAAGCCGTTGGTCAGTTGGTTAATCGCCTCACAGGTATTTTTGCGGGTGATATCAGTGAGCTGCGTGTAACGGGCGGTGGTATTCAGGCTATGGTGGCCGAGCAGTGTTTGCACCGAGCGCAAATCGAGTCCTTGTTCCAGCAAATGGGTGGCATAACTGTGACGTAGACTGTGCGGACTAATGGCTTTATGAATATTGCACTCGGAAATGACTTGCTTCATGGCTTTTTGGAGCCCACCTCTGTCCATGAGTGAGTCAGGTTGATTATCTTTACCCGGAAATAGCCAACGAGGATGACGGTGGGTGCGCCAATAATAGCGTAAGGCTAACAAGGTGCGTTGAGGTAACGGCACCAGTCTATCCTTGCCACCTTTAGCATCACGGATATGCACTTGCATCAGCCCCGCATCAATATCCCCGACCTGTAATGAAATCGCTTCACCAAGGCGCAATCCCATGCTGTACAGGGTTAAGAAACAAACCTGATAACGCAGTTGACGCGTGAGGCTGATAACCATCGCGACCTCGCAGGGCGTCAGGATATCGGGCAGGTGTTTCACCTGTGGTGGCTTAACAATATTAAGCCACTGCCAAGATTTGTTGAGGACGTGAAAGTAGAAAAACTGCAAGCCGTTGCGGTCGAGTTTGACGGTACTCCAAGAATGTGAAGCAATCAAATCAGCAAAATAGCGCTT
The DNA here is from genome assembly GCF_001308045.1 of Shewanella sp. Sh95. Classification (NCBI taxonomy): domain Bacteria; kingdom Pseudomonadati; phylum Pseudomonadota; class Gammaproteobacteria; order Alteromonadales; family Shewanellaceae; genus Shewanella; species Shewanella sp. Sh95. The sequence continues at coordinate 14,878 of NZ_LGYY01000201.1, read as the reverse complement.
CAAATCATCGGTGGTCAAGGTGTCGGGGCAGCAGTCAAAATATGCCGCAATACGGCGTATAGCTCGGCTATAGGCATCAATGGTTGCAGGCCGCTTGCCTTGCAAGGTTAAGTTGGTAAGATGTTGTTCATAAAGTAAATCAAAGCGTTGTTGTTCGTGAATGTCCATGATGATACTCCTAGGATTGCGACCGAAGCAGGTCGCGTCTAGCAAGTATTTAGGATGAGGGGCAAAAGGATGGCTTTATCTTTATCTTGTTCCTGCCGCAAAGCGGCTTCGTTCAACAATCGCATCAAGTCGAGCCCTGAAAAGCGGGCGCAGGGACATCTCCATATCAATTTTTATCCGAAATTCACCTGAGGCAGCCGATGTCCTGACACGCTTTTGTCCCTTTCCTTTTTAGCTAAACAAATTATGCGCAATAAAAAACCAGCACTTGGCTGGTTTTTTTATTGGGAGCGAATCCTACGCAAATGTTATTGCACACGCTCTACATGCGCGCCCAACCCTTGGAACTTCTGCTCGATATGCTCATAGCCGCGATCTAAGTGATAGATGCGATCGACAATGGTTTTACCATCGGCGACTAAGCCTGCGATCACCAAGCTTGCCGACGCACGTAAATCGGTCGCCATTACCTGCGCACCACTCAAAGACTCAATGCCTTGGATAATACAGGTATTGCCTTCAAGCTCCATGGTCGCGCCCATACGGATAAGTTCTGGCACGTGCATAAAGCGGTTTTCGAAGATGGTTTCGGTAATGGTCGCCGTGCCCTGGGCTAATACGTTGAGCACGCAGAACTGCGCCTGCATATCGGTTGGGAAACCAGGATATGGTGCCGTCTTGATATTTACCGCTTTTGGACGCTTGCCTTCCATATCGAGCTCAATCCAATCTTCACCTGTAGTGATCTTGGCACCCGCATCTTCGAGTTTCGCGATAACAGACTCTAACGAAGCAGGGTCTGCCTTTAAGCAACGGATACGACCACGGGTCACAGCGGCGGCAACAAGGAATGAACCGGTTTCAATACGATCCGGCATCACTCGGTACTCACAGCCCTGTAGACGTTCAACGCCTTGAATACGCAGTGTGGCACTGCCGACACCGGTGATCTTCGCGCCCATAGCAATCAAACAGTTAGCTAAGTCGATCACTTCTGGTTCACGGGCAGCGTTTTCAATCACGGTTTCGCCATCGGCAAGTGCCGCGGCCATCAATAGGTTTTCGGTCGCGCCTACGCTCACCATGTCCATAAAAATATGGGCGCCCTTTAAGCGACCATCGACACGGGCCTTGATATAACCTTCTTTCACTTCAATCTTGGCGCCCATCATTTCGAGGCCATGTAAGTGAAGGTTTACTGGACGAGCACCAATGGCGCAACCACCGGGTAATGATACGTCTGCGGTGCCATAGCGGGCTAATAACGGCCCAAGGATCAGAATCGAGGCACGCATGGTCTTAACGAGGTCGTAAGGAGCACAAAACTCATTAAGGTTCTTGGTCGAAATACGGATCTTACCTTCGCCCAACTCATCCACATCGGCGCCTAGGCAACGCAGCAATTTGCAGCTGGTGCTCACATCACGCAAATTAGGGACGTTCGAGACCACAAAGTCAGTTTCGGCTAACACGCCTGCCATTAGAATCGGCAGCGCAGCGTTTTTGGCACCGGAAATAATCACATCACCAGCAAGCGGAGGGCTTGCTTGAATCGCTAATTTATCCACTTTTCCTCACTACTAGCTGTTGAAAATTTTCTCGCGTTTCCATTGAGTCGGCGTGAAAGTTTTAATCGTTAATGCATGTAACTCACCGCTGGCGATATAGCTCATCAGGGGTGCATAAATGGCTTGTTGTTGTTTTACGCGGCTCATACCGTCAAAACATTCACCCACGGCAATCACTTTGTAGTGGCTGCCATCGGAGCTGGCGTGCACTTCATCGAGTGCTAACGCGTCACGTAAAATCTGTTCTATTAAGCTGCATTCCATGAAATTCGGTACCTTTTCAATTCGCTTCTTCGGTGAAGAAGGATTGTAAATCATATAAATCGATTAATTTTTTTAACTGCTCCGATGCCGAGCACAGCTTCAGTGGCGTGCCATGCTGGCGCACTAACGCCAGCAAAAATGCCACACCAGCACTGTCGCTGTACTCCAGTTCGGCGAGCGACAACATTTGGGTATCTTGGCTTAACAGGCTTTGCCTTTGCGGCCATAGCTCGACCACTTGCTCCTGTGATAAACGCCCTTTTAGGTGGCAAATGTTACCCTGTTGCACAAATTCAACCACGGCGCTTACTTCCCTGCTTTAGGCTTTTTAGTCACTTTGTCTTTGGTGCGCTCTTCCAGCATCTTAATCACTGAATCAATCCCCTGTTGGCGGATAAGGTTCGAGATTTCAGATTGCTTAGAGGACAGCAAACTCACGCCTTCAGCGACTAGGTCAAACGCCTTCCAAGAGTCATCCTTGAGGCGACGAACTTTAAACAACAGCTTAATCGGCGGACGACCCGCTTCGATAATCTGTACGTTTACATCGACAATCTTCTCATTGCTGAAATCACTACCAGGCGAAAACTCCACTTTTTGGTTAGTGTATTCGGTAAAAGCTTGGGCATAGGTTGAAACTAAGTAGCCTTCAAAAGCATCGACGAAACGATTGCGCTGATCTTCAGTCGACTCTTTTAAATACTGACCTAACACTTTGTAAGAAGCGTATTTATAGTCGATGTAAGGCATTAATTCTTCACGCACAATCACTTTGAGATGATCCGCATCGGCGTCAATCAACGCCTTGTCTTTGTGGAACCGGTCGAAGGTTTTGTTGGCAACAGATTTCACCATGGCATAAGGATCCATAGTGTTAACCTGAGCGTCATCCGCCAGTGCGGTCGTTGCAGTAAACATCCATACTAACGGCAGTAATAAGCGCGATAAGCGTTTAAACATAGCGGTAACCCCTATTTATCCTTTGAACCCATACTATATAAGAACTGACCAATCAGATCTTCTAACACTAATGCTGAGCGAGTATCGTCAATTTTGTCGCCATCCTTAAGCATACTCACGTCATCATCGACAAAGCCTGGTGTTAATCCGAGGAACTGCTCACCGAGCAAACCTGAAGTTAAAATAGCTAAGCTACTGGTTTCAGGAAATTTATCGAAACGCTTGTCCATCACAATCGTCACCACAGCCACCAGTTTGACTGGGTCTAAATCAATCTTACTCACGCGGCCAACCACGACGCCGCCAACCTTGACCGGAGAGCGTACCTTCAAGCCACCGATATTGGTGAAGTTGGCGGTGAGGGTATAGCTACTGTCGCTGGTCTGCACTTCGATATTGGCGACTTTAAACACCAACACCAAAAAGGCCGCTAAGCCCGTTAAGAGAAACACACCCACTAATAATTCAATTTTTCGTGTCAACATGCTCAGTTACCACTCTGTTAATCCGTCTATCTGTATCCTTGGCGCTGCAATCCGTTAGCGGCCAAACATCAGGGCTGTTAGTAAAAAGTCCAATGCCAATACGGCGAGGCTCGATTGCACCACAGTTGAAGTAGTTGCACGGCTTATCCCTTCTGGATTCGGCACCACTTGATAGCCGCGGTATAAGGCAATCCAAGTCACCACCACGGCAAATACGCCACTCTTAATCAGGCAGTTCACTATGTCTTGGCGCCATTCTACCGAGGCTTGCAGAATCGACCAGAAGGCACCGCCATCGATCCCCTTCCATTCCACGCCCACTAAATGGCCGCCATAAATACCTACCGCAGTAAACATCAGCGCCAACAACGGCATGCTTATTACACCCGCCCAAAAGCGTGGCGCAATGATTTGCCGCAGTGGGTCAATCGCCATCATCTCTAAGCTGGATAACTGCTCGGTACTCTTCATCAGACCGATTTCGGCGGTGAGTGCCGAACCTGCGCGGCCAGCAAATAATAGCGCTGTGACCACAGGACCGAGTTCACGCAGTAAACTTAAGGCCACCATCGGGCCTAAACTCTCCTCCGTACCAAACCCGACTAAGATGTTGTAGCCCTGCAGCGCCAATACCATGCCGATAAACAGGCCGGAGACCACAATAATGACCATAGATTGTACGCCGACCACATAGATTTGGCGCACTAATAATGGAAAACCTTTACGCACCCGAGGCCAACGAACAATCGCGCCCCAGAGCATCAGGCCTGCACGGCCAAAACCGAGCACTAACTCGATAGCGCTGCGGCCAAGGTCGGCAATACTATCTAATAACTTCACTTGCCAACTCCTTTTGCCAATAATTCTTGCTGGTAATCCTTTGCCGGATAATGGAACGGCACAGGGCCATCTGGCGCACCTTGAATAAACTGCTTGAGCTGCGGATTATCCGCATGCTTTAACTCCTCAGGCGTGCCATGGGCAATAACTTTTTTATCTGCAACCACATACACATAATCTGCAATCCCGAGCACTTCATCCACATCGTGGGACACCACAACCGAGGTTAAATTAAGAGCATCGGAAAGTTCGCGGATAAGCTTAACCAGCACGCCCATAGAAATAGGGTCTTGTCCGGCAAAGGGTTCATCGTACATGACCATTTCTGGCTCAAGGGCGATCGCCCGAGCAAGCGCAGCGCGGCGCTGCATCCCACCGGATAACTCGCTGGGCATCATTTGCGCGGCGCCCCGTAGACCAACGGCCTCAAGTTTCATCAGCACGATAGTCCGAATAATCTCTTCGGGCAGGCCTGAATGTTCACGTAGCGCAAAGGCAACGTTATCGAATACGTTAATATCGGTGAATAATGCGCCACTTTGAAACAACATACTCATGCGCTTGCGCAGTTCGAATAATTCGCTACGGCTCGCCGCATGCACATCCTGTCCATCGAACAACACTTGGCCGCTATCGGGCGTTAATTGGCCGCCGATAAGCTTGAGCAAGGTGGTCTTACCTATACCACTCGGTCCCATAATGGCGGTGACTTTGCCCCTAGGGATAGACAGGCTAATATCTTCATATATGACACGCTGGCCACGGCGAAAGCCCAAATGACGGATCTCAACCAACGGCGTTTGTTCTTGAGTCATGCTTGATTCCGATATTTGAAAAGAGGTGGCCTACGCTTCCTGCCCAGACCAATCGAAGAGCCGCAAATTGTACGTAATTGCGCTTTAACCTACAACAGAATCGACACTATCGTCCTGCGATACTTTCAATTTGCCTCATTTCCAGCGAGAATGCGCCCTAAGTTTTCGCTCTGTGAAGCTAAAGTGTTACTTAATGTTTTCAGCTGTGTTGATAAATTAGCAAAATGGTTTTGTAAACGCTCACGACATAAGCTAATTGACACAAAGATTATGTGAGTACAACTTAACTTAAAAACGCTATTGAGTTCTGCAATTAAGCATCAAACTGGCCATCATAGTTACCTTACTCACTGCGGGTGGCAAAAGGGAAATACCAAAGACGATGATATTGCTCAAGGCATTCAATGGCTAAACGATATATTCTGCCCTAATGCCTAGGCGCAGAGCTTAAACAATAGCATGCGACTCAAAGTAACAAGCCGTTAATTTTATCATCTTTATCGCGTACCAAATTGTGCTATTCCAATCCCAGACGGGGCGACAAAGACAATGCAAGAAGAGAGATAGACATGGTAGACCAATCACAATTGCGCCAGTGGGGCTGTAAAGTCATCGATATTGAAAAATCGGCCCTCGACAATCTTTATCAATATGTCGATTCCGTTGAATTCGCCCAAGCCTGCGAGTTAATCCTCAACTGCACCGGCAAAGTCATCGTGATGGGGATGGGGAAATCTGGCCATATTGGTAATAAAATCTCTGCTACCCTCGCCAGCACTGGCACCCCTGCCTTCTTTGTGCATCCAGGCGAAGCCAGCCATGGCGACTTAGGCGTACTCTCTGATAATGATATTATCCTCGCCATTTCGAACTCGGGTGAATCGAGCGAAATCCTTGCGCTGATGCCCGTTATCCAACGTAAAGCCATTCCCGTGATTGCCATGACGGGCAAACCTGAGTCCACGATGGCACGTTTGGCCAAAATTCATTTATGTATTGAAGTGCCTGAAGAAGCCTGTCCGCTCGGGCTTGCGCCAACCTCGAGCACCACCGCAACCTTAGTGATGGGTGATGCGATGGCCATTGCGCTGCTGCAAGCCAAAGGCTTTACTCGGGAAGACTTTGCAATGTCTCACCCAGGCGGTGCCCTAGGACGTAAGCTGCTGCTTAAAGTCAGCAACGTGATGCACAGTGGCGATGATTTACCACTGGTTAAACACGATATTTGCATCACCGATGCCCTGTATGAAATCTCCAAGAAGGGCCTAGGCATGACGGCGGTGATCGATGAACAAAACAAACTCGTGGGTATTTTTACCGACGGCGACCTACGCCGCGTTATCGATGCCCAAGTCAACCTACGCACCACGCCTATCGCCGATGTGATGACGCGAAACTGTGTCACAATTACTGAAAACGTCTTGGCAGCACAGGCGCTGCAAGTGATGGATTCCAAAAATATCAACGGCCTGATAGTGATAGATAAAGACAATCATCCTGTCGGTGCGCTCAATATGCTCGATATGGTTAAAGCGGGAGTCATTTAATGCCACAGCAAGGATTTTACGGCCCGATCAGCGATGATGTGTGGCAAAGAGCGCAAAAAATTAAACTGCTGATCTGCGATGTGGACGGGGTATTTTCTGACGGCCGCATTTATTTAAGCAACTCGGGTGAAGAGCTCAAAGCCTTCCATACCCGCGATGGTTATGGCGTGCGTTCATTATTGACCAGTGGCTTTAATCTGGCCGTGATAACAGGCCGCCAGTCTAAAATTGTTGAAAACCGCATGACGGCCCTCGGTGTAACCCATATTTATCAAGGTGTGGATAATAAATTTGTCCCCTATGAAGAACTGCTGTCGCTCTACAATGTCACACCAGAAGAAGTTGCCTATATCGGTGATGATATTGTCGACCTGCCAGTGATGAATGTCGTCGGTCTTGCCGTCTGTGTCGCCGATGGACATCCCTATGTACGCCAACACGCCCATTTTGTGACCCAGTTAAATGGTGGTCATGGTGCGCTCAGAGAGCTGACAGATCTATTACTTCTGAGTCAAAACAAATTTACCTCAGCCCATGGGATGAGCATATGAGTCGTGTGACCCTCGCCATTATTGCTTTTTTTGGTACTGCACTCGTGCTGTATTGGCAGGTCCAACAAAAACGCGGTGGCGATACCGATAGCAGCCTGAACGATACAAACAGACCCGACTACATTATCGAAGATCTGCGCAGCATCGAGTTTAACGAGCAAGGACAAGTCAATAGTCGCGTCACGGCAAAGCACATGGAACACTATGAGCTTAAAAACCAAACCGACTTTATTCAGCCTGTCTATCTTGTGTATCCCGACCAAGGTAAAGCAAAATGGCAGATCAGAGCCGATCAAGGTCGACTCAACAAAGATACTGGCAAGGTTGTATTAGAAAATAATGTTATTATCGATGCCATCAGCCCTGGTGAACCGATACAAACCTTGTCCACCAGTTTTTTAGAACTCGATCTCAACACAATGATAATGACCTCTGACCGCATCATTTACGTCACAGGGAAAGATTTTAATATTCAAGGGCAAGGCCTTTATGCCGACCTTAACGCGCAGGAAGTGCAATTGACCAGTCAGGTAGTAGGAACCTATGAAGCAAAATAACATATTACTTGCCAGCCTAATGCTAATGACAAGCATGAATGCCTTCGCCAAGATCGGTGACTTACAGCAAGAAGTGAAAATTAAAGCCGTCAGTCAAACTGCGGACATTAAAAACAATCAGATCATTTTCTTCGGTCCCGTTGAAGTTGTTCAAGGCTCAATTAAAATCCATGCGGATCAACTCCGTGCATTTTCTGTCGAAGGCGAAAATAGTAAAGTCTTACTGGCTACAGGAAATCCAGCAACCTACAGCCAAATCCTTGATGATGGCCGCCCTGCATCTGCTAGCGCCAAAGAGATTCGCTATGAAATGGCCACTCGGACGTTGACCCTAACTGGTACAGCGACCCTAGACCAAGCGGGTAGTCAAGTTACAGGCAATTTAATTCGTTACGATATTATTCAGCAAAAACTGATCGCCGAAAGTAGCGGCAATGGTGATGATCGCGTAATTACCATTATTCAACCTGATAATTATCAGGAAGAACTCAAAAATACACCAACAGATAAACCTGTGAAAAAACAGGATTCTAAATGACCCAAATCACCTTAAAAGCACAGAATCTCGCCAAGAGTTATAAGAGTCGTCAGGTTGTCAAAGATGTCAGCCTGACGGTAAAAACGGGTCAAGTCGTCGGCCTACTCGGCCCTAATGGCGCGGGCAAAACCACCACCTTTTACATGGTCGTGGGCTTAGTTAAAAGCGATAAAGGCCATATCTTTATCGACGATGATGATTTAACCGCCGATCCTATGCATCTGCGCGCCCGCAAAGGTATTGGTTACCTACCACAGGAAGCGAGTATCTTTCGTAAATTAACCGTACACGACAACATCATGGCGGTACTGCAAACCCGTAAAGAGCTCAATAGTGACCAGCGCGAAGAAGCACTAGAGCAACTGCTAGAAGAGTTCCATATCACCCATATTCGTGACAGCCAAGGCATGTCCTTATCGGGCGGTGAACGTCGCCGCGTCGAAATTGCCCGCGCCTTAGCGGCCAACCCCAAGTTTATTCTGCTTGATGAGCCCTTTGCGGGCGTTGATCCGATCTCCGTTATCGATATCAAGAAAATTATCGAGCAGCTTAAGAGCCGAGGCCTTGGAGTACTGATCACTGACCACAATGTGCGCGAGACCTTAGACGTCTGTGAACATGCTTACATTGTGAGTCACGGTAATCTTATTGCCGAGGGCACACCCGCAGAGATCTTAGACAATCAGCAAGTTAGGGCTGTGTACTTAGGTGAACAATTCAGGCTATAGTTACTAAAACAAAGCTAATAAGCCTTGAATTTGAGAGCGCTAGGCTCCATCCATATGATATCAAGCGACCTAAACTCACAATAATAACCTAGGGATCAGCGGTAACATGAAAGCGTCACTCCAGCTCAAACTGGGTCAACAGTTAACCATGACGCCACAACTTCAGCAGGCCATTCGCCTGCTGCAACTGTCGTCATTGGAACTGCAACAAGAAATCCAGCAAGCCTTAGACTCTAATCCTCTTCTCGAGCTGGAAGAGGAGCAATTTGACGCGCCTAGCGAACGTAAGCAAGATATCGCCGATACCGACTTTAGCGAAACGACTGCCCAGCCACAGGAACAAGATAATTCCACCGTGGACATTGCCGAGTCGCTGACCAAAGAATCTCTGCCCGAAGAGTTACCCATGGATACCACTTGGGATGAAGTCTTTACCGCATCGCCAAACTCAGGTTCTGGCGCCAGCCGTGAAGATGACATGCCCTTCCAAGGGGAAACTAGCGAGGGGTTGTACGAACATTTAGAATGGCAAAAAAACCTCACACCCTTCTCTGAAACCGATTTAGCCATTGCCACCGCGATTATTGATGCCATTGACGATCAAGGTTATCTCACTCAAAGCACTGAAGATATCCTCGAAGCCATGGGCAATCCCGAGATTGAACTCGACGAAGTTGAAGCCGTGCTCAAGCGTATTCAACATTTCGACCCCGTTGGTGTCGCGGCAAGGGATTTAAGCGAATGTTTACTGATCCAGCTATCTCATTTTTCGCCTGATACCCCTCACATCGAAAACGCCCGCATGCTGATCAAAGATCATTTAGATCTGATCGCCGCTCGCGACTTTAGGCTGTTAATGCGTAAGACCAAACTGAAAGAGGACGAGTTAAGGGACAGTATTGCGCTGATCCAAACCTTGAACCCTCGTCCCGGTTTACTCATCACCCCTGTCGATGAAGAATATGTGATCCCCGATGTATCGGTGTCGAAGAAAAACGGCCGTTGGGTGGTCGAATTAAACCCTGACTGCATGCCAAAAATCAACGTAAATCAGCAATATGCAGCCATGGCGCGTAGCTCAAAAAATCAAGCAGATAGCCAATTTATTCGTGGTCATTTGCAAGAAGCCAAGTGGTTTATCAAAAGCCTTGAAAGCCGTAACGAAACGCTGCTCAAGGTGGCAAACTGCATAGTGCAATACCAACAGGGTTTCTTCGAATACGGTGAAGAAGCCATGAAACCTATGGTCCTAAACGATATCGCCGAGGCGGTAGAGATGCATGAGTCCACCATTTCACGGGTGACCACACAAAAATACATGCATACCCCAAAAGGACTTTTTGAACTAAAATATTTCTTCTCAAGCCACGTCGGGACGGATGATGGCGGTGAGTGCTCATCCACAGCAATCAGAGCTTTCATTAAGAAACTGGTTGCAGCGGAAAACCAGAAAAAACCATTAAGCGACAGCAAGATGGCTCAACTTCTGGCAGAACAGGGAATTAACGTTGCGCGCAGAACCATTGCGAAGTACCGAGAAGCGATGCTTATTCCCCCTTCCAATCAGCGTAAAAGTTTATAGCCTATTGTGAGTATCGGAGGACGTTTCTATGCAAATAAACCTAAGTGGACACCATATCGAGATTACTGAATCGTTACGGGCATATGTTGAGGAAAAGTTTTCAAAACTTGAACGTCATTTCGAACAGATCAATAATGTGCACGTTGTGCTCAATGTTGAGAAAATGCAACAGATTGCCGAAGCGAGAATCAACCTCACCGGTGGTGAAGTCTTCGCGACTTCAGAGCATGCAGATATGTATGCTGCCATAGACGTCCTGATTGATAAACTTGATCGTCAGGTTATTAAACACAAAGAGAAGTTAACAAAACACTAGCAATGGAACTTCGTACCATACTGCGGCCGGAGTGCACAACCTGCGCCACTCCGGGCAGTAAGAAAAAGGTACTGGAACTCATCAGCGACTTAGCCGCTGCCCAGTACCCCACCCTCTCATCTCAAGAGATCTTCGAAAGCCTCGTGGCGCGCGAAAAGATGGGTAGCACAGGTATAGGTAACGGTATCGCCATTCCACATGGTCGATTAACCGATATAACACAACCCATAGCGATATTGATAAAATGTGAGGAGCCGATAGCCTTTGATGCTATCGATAAACAACCCGTCGATATTTTATTTGCACTACTCGTGCCTGCCGACCAATGTCAGCAGCACCTAAGTACCTTGTCATGCATGGCTGAAAAGCTCAGTGACAAGCAAATATTAAAACAATTGCGCAAGACGCATGATGAAACGGAACTCTATCAGGTAATCATTGGATGAAACTGGTCATAGTGTCAGGGCGTTCAGGCTCAGGCAAATCGGTCGCACTTAGAGTGCTTGAAGATCTCGGCTACTATTGTGTCGATAATTTGCCTTTGCCTTTGATTGGCAGTTTGCTTGAACAGCTCAAAGGCAGTAACGATCTCGTTGCTATCAGTGTTGACGTGCGCAATTTACCAGAGCAAGACAAAGTGCTGGTTAAACAGCTTGCCAGCCTGCCTACGGGCACTGAACTCACCAGCTTCTTCTTAAACTCCAGCGATAAAGTGTTGCTCAAACGCTACAGTGAAACGCGGCGCTTACATCCCTTATCTAAGAGCCGAGTGTCACTGCAAGAAGCCATCAAGCTTGAAGGCAAATTGCTCGAGCCGCTGTCACAGCAGATGGATCACTATATAGATACCTCGAATCTGAATATCTATGAACTCAGCGACCAAGTGCGGCAAATACTCCTTGGCAGTGTCGATAAGGAACTGGTGATCAACTTCGAGTCCTTCGGTTTTAAGCATGGTATGCCGACCGAAGCTGACTTTATGTTTGATGTGCGCTTTTTGCCAAATCCCCATTGGGAACCGGAGCTTAGACCTCTCACCGGTTTAGATGAACCCGTAGCGGAGTTTTTAAATCGCCAGCCACTGGTGAATAAGTTCATCTGGCAAATCGAGAATTTGCTCGAAACCTGGTTGCCCCATTTAGAGCGCAATAATCGTAGCTATCTCACGATTGCGATTGGTTGCACAGGTGGCCAACACCGCTCAGTCTATGTAGCTGAGCAACTAGCTAAACGTTTTAGTAATGGCAAACATAAAGTCAATGCGCGCCATCGAGAGTTGAGCCATGCCAAAACTTGAGCGCCAAGTCACCATCTGCAATAAACTCGGCTTACATGCCCGCGCCGCCACAAAGCTCGTAGTGCTTGCTTCTGAGTTTGATGCCAGCATTACGCTGATCCAAGGTGAAAAACAGGCCTCTGCCGCCAGTGTATTGGGTTTACTCATGCTCGAGACGGGCATGGGTAAAACCATCACCCTCATCGCCGAAGGCCCGGATGCCGAGCCTGCACTTAATGCCATTTGTGCCCTTATCGACGCTAAGTTTGACGAAGCCTGCTGATGGTATCATCTCGATGATCCCTGCCGGTATTCAGTATCCTGTTTGGTTTTGATTTCAGCACCTTATACCAGTAAAACACATTTGTGACTCGACGCCCTCCCGTGCGCTAAATTACAATGTACTGCTGCGCTTTGGCTTAAGTCCTCAATAGCTAAACGCCAACCCATCCACCGCCGCCATGGAGGAAACATGCCTGTAGAAGCCTCAGACAGTTTACAAGCCGAACACCGTCTCGACCAACTGAGTCAAGCCCTCAACAGTGGTATGTTTGTGCATGTCAGGCAAATGCTACAAAATATGGCGCCGTCAGATATCGCATTGATTTTAGAATCGTCACCTCCCAAAGCTCGGCAAGTGTTATGGCAACTCGTCGATCAAGATCAGCTCGGGGATATTCTCGATGAACTCAGCGAAGAGTTAAAAGACCCGCTGATCAGCACCATGAGTCCAGAGCGAGTCGCCAAGGCTACCGCCAGCATGGATACGGACGATCTGGCTTATATTCTGCGAAGCCTGCCAGATACTGTGTATAAACAAGTATTACAGTCGATGAGTCTGCAAAACCGGCAGCGAGTCGAGCAGGCGCTCTCTTATCCCGATGAGACCGCAGGCAGCTTAATGAACACCGACACAGTAACCTTAAGACCCGATGTCAATATCGATGTGGTACTGCGTTATTTGCGCCAACGGGGCAACCTGCCCGACACTACCGATACTTTATACGTGGTGGATAAACACGATCGCGTGCTTGGTGGGGTCAAACTTGCGGATCTGCTCACCTGCGATCCCAATACTCATATCAGCAGCATTATCGATACCGATATCGAGAGCATTCCCGTGGGCATGTCCGACAGTGAAGTGGCGCAACTGTTCGAGCGCCATGACTGGGTGTCAGCGCCCGTGGTCGATAGTGAGGGCAAGTTGCTCGGCCGGATCACCATCGATGACGTGGTGGATGTTATCCGTGAAGACGCCGAGCACTCTATGATGGGGATGGCGGGGATGGACGATGATGAAGACACCTTCGCCCCAGTACTCAAAAGTACCTTCCGCCGTTCACTCTGGCTCACTATTAATCTGTTTGCGGCTCTGCTGGCTGCCTCTGTCAGCAATATGTTTGAGGGCACTATTGAACAGTTTGCCACGATTGCGATTTTAATGACGATTGTACCGAGCATGGGCGGCGTCGCAGGGAACCAAACCTTGGCCCTAGTGATCCGCGGGATAGCCCTAGGCCATATTGGCCAAAGTAATGCCCGCTGGCTGATTGGCAAAGAACTCGCTATTGGCTTTTTGAACGGCCTCATGTGGTCGATGTTAGTGTTTATCGCGGTATTAGTTTGGAAAGATGATATGGCGCTTGCCAGCCTGATTGGCGGTGCAATGCTCATCAATATGACAGTCGCAGGACTAGCAGGCGCCAGTATTCCGCTGATCTTAAAGCGCTTAAAAGTAGATCCGGCGTTAGCGGGCGGTATGGTGCTCACCACAGTCACCGATGTGATAGGTCTGTTTGCCTTTCTCGGATTAGCGACTTTATATTTAATGCACTAGCACTGGTCTAAGCCTTGCCAAAGCGAGCAACAAAAATGGCGCTATTTCGCGCCATTTTTAATGAGTCCATTAGACATTATTTTTTAGGCGGCTGAAAACCATAACTGCTCAAAATTGCCTGTCCTTCAGGGGATAAAATAAACTCGGCTAAAGGTGCGGCTGCACTATTGGCATCCTTTAACACCAATAGGCCATAGTCGGCACCAACGGCTAAATCTGGCGGTAAATCGACAATCTTAAGGCTCGGCACTTCTTTTTGTGCCAGCACCGCATTAGTGCAATAGGTTAAGAATACGTCTGCCTGCTTGTTTTCCATCACCCAAGCATAGGGATTACGATCCTTGGGCGGTTTAGCACTCTCAGGCCCACCCGTCAGCTGCATGGCTTTGGTTTCTAATATAGTTTTCGCATTGGGTTTTAAGGCCTCGGCTTTCGCAAACACTGCCCAAGCGTAGTCGCCAGCGGGATCGGCTTTTGGCGTCGAAGTCCCGAGTTTAGTTTGCGGCGCGAGCAGGGTATCTAATAAGTTCGCGCTAGTGAGTGGCACTTCCGCTTGAGCAATGGCACAGAGCTGGTTACGGGCAAACATTTGCACCTGTTGACCCACTCCCGCATCGACTAAGGCCTGCGGGTGTTTCATATTCGCCGAGGCAAAAATATCAACCCGCTCCCCCTCTTGGATCCGCTTAAGCAATAAACCCGAAGGCGCATACTGCGCTCTGAAGGATCCCCTCATAAATCAGCCATAGCATAGCCATATTTGAGCAACTGATTGGCGAATAATACCCAGGCCGCCAGCAATTCTTTCTCCGTGATTTGATAATCAGGCCGCCTGAGTACCTCCAA
>NZ_LGYY01000230.1:0-18194 GCF_001308045.1 Shewanella sp. Sh95 | reverse complement strand
TTGGAGGTACTCAGGCGGCCTGATTATCAAATCACGGAGAAAGAATTGCTGGCGGCCTGGGTATTATTCGCCAATCAGTTGCTCAAATATGGCTATGCTATGGCTGATTTATGAGGGGATCCTTCAGGGCTGGGTATCCTTCTATCGGCGTTGAGATGGCTGATGGGCATCCGTTACAGCCTTTATATTGGGTATCTATTCGCTTAACGAGTGATCAGTCAAAAAATACCTGCGCGATAGTGGCAACAGCCTGCGTATATGGTGATAAGGCTAACCATCTGGCGATTGAGGATTTTATTGTTTTACCTGAATACCGGCATGTAGGGCTGGCAAAAATAATGTTAGAGCGAGTCATGACTTTTGTTGATGAGCATGCGAGTCAAGGAACTTGTGTGAGCATTAACGCCCACGGAGAAGAAGAACGACTCTGTATTGAGTACGGTTTTGAGTATTCACATTGTGCGAATCTTGGACCGAATCTGCGTAAAATCTACGCTTGATGCCGTATCAACTCAGGGTAAGCCTGCTGTTTGCTCTGAGTTTATCCCTCCCTTAGTCGTTCTCAGCTTGTATTAGCCATAGGCATTCATTGGGTATTAGGGTAGCATCCTCAATCTAGTTTTCTGTCTGAGTTCAAGCTAATACTGTCATGGATCAACAACAGCTTATCGATGCCGTAAATCAGGTCATGCCCTTTGGTAAATATGCTGGCCGCCGCTTACTCGAATTGCCTGAACCCTATCTTGTGTGGTTTCATCAACAAGGTTTTCCAAAGGGAAAATTAGGGGAGCAGTTAGCGCTGATTTATGAGGTAAAACTCAATGGCCTTGAGGGCATGTTAAAACCGCTATTGAAATGAGTTCCCTAGCTGGAGATAAAAATCCTACTTTTGCGATAAGTGTTGTATTTCGTGATAGAGATTGGCGATTTATTACCTATGGCATGTTTTAATGCTGCATATTAGTAAAACACAAGGAACAAAAGGCATGATGGCAAAATTGGTAAAATTAGCTGCTGTAGCAACATTAGCGTTAGGTATGTCAAGTGCTTGGGCACAGGGCGTAGTTCATGAAGGTACTGTGGTTGATACTATGAATGGTGGCGGCTACACCTATGTTCAAATTAAAGAAGCTGACAACACGTTTTGGGCCGCTGGCCCAGAAGCTGAAGTCAAGAAAGGTGACAAAGTAGCTGTGGTTGAGCAAATGTGGATGAACCAGTTCACCAGCAAAACCTTAAACCGCACCTTCGACAAGCTGTTGTTTGTTGGTCAAATCGAGAAGAAATAATCGATGTCTTAGCAACATTCATGTTGCAATGAGTTCCTAAACCGCCTCGCCTTGTTCGAGGCGGTTTTGTTTTCAGCGGTGTTCGGCTTAAATAAACGTCAACGCTATCACTTCTCAATAAATAACTGCAAAATACGGCAAATACTCGCAATGATATTTGAGCATACCGTGCCAACGTCTAACCAAACTAACGAGAAAATTGAAGTCGTCGCTTATCAGCGTTGCTATGCAAGTGCGGTCAGTCAGCTTTTTCATCACTGTGTTCATCAAATACAGCATGAGCGTTATACTACTGCGCAGTTAAATGCCTGGTCACCCTCGCCCCGTTCCAGTAAACATTGGCATTTACGTTTAAGTCGTTCCCAAGCTTGGATTATTTTGGTGACAGATGCGCTGAGCTTAACTAAGATTTGTGCAGGTTTTATCAATGTTGAAACGGATTTTCGCCATAGGGGATATATCGATAGTTTGTATATTCATCCTAATTGGCAGCGCTGTGGACTCGGTGAACTGGCTATCAGACAGTTAGAGCAATGGGCGAGGAAGCAAGGTTACAGCCAATTAAGTGCCGATGCTTCTTATCTTTCCCGTGGGCTGTTTATTAAACTCGGATTCGTCCAACAGCAACGCAGCTATCAACAAAAACTGGGCCAAGTGTTGCCGAGTTTTTATATGACTAAAAAACTCTAACTGAATGGGAATGCACTGCCTGTGTGCCCATTGGTCATGATTAACCCATAGGAGTGGACTCCAATGCAGATACGCTTATTTTCTCCTGCGGACGTGGCGCAGGTGGCGGCGGTATTTAACGCCAGTGTTATGGAGGGCGCACAGGAATATTACTCGCTGACAGAACGTTTAGCGTGGGCGCAAAATCAAGGTGAGGCACGCAGCGATGCCTACTGGCTGGCCAAGTTAGAAGATACAACCACTTGGGTTGCACTTGAAGACGATAAGCTGGTTGGTTTTATCAGTTTAAGGTTGTGCCCCGATAAAGAGCTTGATTGCTTAGTCGGCGAAGTTGATTGTCTGTTTGTTCATCCTGAATATGGTCGTGCTGGTGTAGCGACACATTTATACTTGGCACTACTCGAAGAGGCGAAAAGGCTAAACCTTAAAAGACTCACAGTTGAAGCCTCCTATCAGGCGCGGCCTTTCTTTGAAAAACAGGGCTTTAATTGCATTCGCCGTAATGAACTACGCCGCTATCTCACCGCTGAAGACAAACAAAACGACAGGGCGCAGGTGTTAGTGAACTTTAGTTTGATCATGTCCTTATCATAGGTTTGCGCTTGAAGAGACAATTCTGTTTTAGCCATACACCATACACAGAGTAATAAAAAACCGCCTCGTTTCCTTGGCGGTTTTTTTATTGGTCAGTAAGCATCATCAGGCTAAGTCAAACACTAGTGCTGTGACTGGGCTGTCAGTGGCGCTAAATCTAACCACTTCTTCGGCGGTGATATGCGCGCCATCTCCCGGCGTGAGTACTTGGTCATTGACCTTAAGCGTACCTTCCACCAGTTGCACATAGAGCTGACGCTGCGGCTTAAGCTGCGGCATATTCACTTGCTCTTGCGGTGCCAGCATAAGGCGATATAAGGTCGCATCCTGCTGTACTTTCAAGGTGCCATTTTCACCCGTTGGGGTGACCACGGCGGTCAGCGCCGAGGTTTGCTCGAAGGCCTTTTGCTGATAACCCGCATCAATGCCTAAGGTGTCTGGTTGGATCCAGATCTGCAAAAAGTGCAGTGGCTCAGTGTTTGATGCATTAAACTCGCTGTGATAAATCCCTTTACCAGCAGACATTAACTGAAACTCACCCGCTGGTAAGGTCTTAATATTACCGAAGCTGTCCTTATGGGCTATGGTGCCTGAAATCACATAACTGATGATTTCCATGTCTTTATGGCCATGAGTTTCAAACCCCGCGTTCGGCGCGACTCTGTCATCATTAATGACTCGTAGGGAAGACACACCCATATGCCGCGGATCGTAGTAACTTGCGAACGAGAAGGTATGTTGACTCTTTAACCAGCCTAAGTCTGCCTGCCCACGGTCCTGCGCTTTACGTATACGGATCATCGTTAACTCCTTATTTTAAGCGTGCGGCTAACAGGTTGTCGGCACTCAGTTTACCTGCACCTGACACGGCCAGAGATACCGTAGCGGCTAACAGGGCTAAACCAAATTCATAACCGTTATTGCTAAGGAACAGACCGTTACCAATGTGAACCGAGAAAATCGCGGCCACCATAGTAAAGGACAATACCAGTGCCGTTGCCCGAGTCAGTAAACCGATAATGATCAGCAAGCCACCAAAGAATTCGCTTGAACCTGCCATCAGCGCCATTAAGTAACCTGGTGTTAGGCCGATGGAGGCCATCCATTGTCCTGTGCCTTCTAAACCGTAGCCGCCAAACCAGCCGAAGAGTTTTTGCGAGCCGTGGGCCATGAGGATGATCCCGATAGGAATACGCAGGGCCAATGGGGCGAAACTTGGGGTAGAGGTCAGTAATTTTGTGATAAGTGCTTTCATGGGATGTTCCTTAATTCAAATTTTTTAACTGTGTCGTTAATGGGGTAGTCGGTCGAGATTTAGCGTCAATCTCTCCATTGGTTTACAGTCTAGACTTGACCTTTAAGGAAGAAAATCGGAACATTTTCAAAGTATATTTCAAAAAATTTGAATGTGGAGCACTTATGTTGCCAGTGATGAGTCTCGATGGATTGATAGTGCTAGATGCTATTGATAAGAAAGGCAGTTTTTCGGCTGCGGCTGAATCCTTATTCCGAGTGCCATCGGCGCTGACCTATACAGTGCAGAAATTAGAGAGCGATTTAGGGGTAAAATTATTTGAACGTAAGGGGCAGCGCGCCGAGCTGACCTTAGTTGGCCAACTGGTATTACGCCAAGGGCGGGAGATCTTAGCCGCCACTGCAAGGCTTGAAGAGGCGGTTCGGCAACTCGAAACGGGCTGGGAGTCGGCGTTAACCTTAGCCATAGACACTGTAGTGCCCGATTTACCACTGCTTAAACTAATTGCTGAATTTACCGAGTTAGGTAAACAGGTGACCATCAATATCACTGAGGAGTCATTGGGTGGCGGTTGGGATGCTCTGTATTCGGGCCGCGCCGATATTGCCATTGGGGTCACGGGGGAGTTACCTAAGGGGCAATATCACTTAGTTGAGATCGGTATGCTTGAATTCATCTTTGCCCTTGCGCCTCACCATCCCTTGGCGCAGTTTGACCATCCAATCCCGACCGAAGCCTTGTTGCAATTTCCCTCCGTGGTGGTGGCCGACAGCTCAACGGCGCTCGCGCAGCGCTCCAGTGGGTTATTTGATAGTCGACAAGTCATCCGCGTGCCGAACATGCAGACCAAGATTAAAGCGCAGCAACTTGGGCTAGGTGTAGGTTATCTTCCCAAGCATTTGATTCGCGAAGAACTCGCTTCAGGCGCATTGGTCGCGTGCAAGGTTGAGATCCCAAGACCGGCGCAGCCGGTGTTTCTGGCGTGGCGCAAGGGCAACCAAGGCAAGGCGCAGGCGTGGTTTGCCGAGCGTTTGCCCCATTGCGACTGGTTGTTTTAGTGAGGTGTAAAGAGCAAGTATTGATAGTGGATTGAGTGAATCACAGTACTTAACCTTTCGGCTAAGTACTGTGATTGATAAAGAGGATAGAGGTTTGTGGCAGTGCGCTTACACTGAACGCTTCAAATGGCTGGTGTAATGCACATGGGGTGAGAGCAAGTCCGCTAAATTGGGGTTGGGCGCCCGATTGAGGAAGCGAATAAAAGCCTGGGGTAGGGTGAGCGTCTCAATCGGCTCTTGCCAGCGTGCCTGTAACAGTGGGTGATAACCTTCTTTCCCCGCGGCGGTATAAGAGGTTGATACCCCCACATAGAGCGCATCGGGTTGCACTGGATACCAGAGTGATAATCCATCCTGCTGCATCATTTCTAGCTTGAATAAACGTTCCCCTAAGGGGCGTCTGCCATCGTAGTAATAACGCAATCCATAGGTATAGGGGAAGCTGCCAGCGCCTGTGCCGCGTACACTGTTATTGGTGGCGGCGTTAATCGCCGACTCCAGCGCCTGATACAGAAATTGGCCATGGATTTCGTATTTGACTAATGGCAGTTCGAAGGGCAGCAATTGGCCCAACACATCGGCGAGGGTCAGTCTGCCTTGAGCGACCGATTGCCTGACACCACCCGCATTATGCAGGGCAAAGTGGATGCGAGGGTCTTCAAGTTTAGCCTCTTGGAACATACTGCGACTTACCCAAGGCGCGATTTCACTGCCATGGGGCAGCGCCTTAGAAGGTAGTCTGGTGTGTACCAGATTCTTAGGCACTAGAGCTAAGACTTTGTTTTCCATCTCGGCAATCGCAGGGCGATAGATATCGTGGATCACGCCATGAATATCTTCATCGGCTTCATCCCACAATATATAGGGATGTTCATCAAAGCGTTGGCGCACGGCTTGATAGTCGGTGTCATCCACTTGCTCACTCGAACTCAACATAAACTGCTTATCGAGCATAAAGTAGTTGCCACCGCTTAAACTTATCGCGCGGCCAGCTTCATCAAACTCAACTTCGGCCAAACCTAAGGTTTCGGCGTATTTCCCTGCATGGACAATTGGCGTGCCATTGATGGTTTCGCCATAGGGAAGATTGCTTAACCCCAAGGCGCTAAAGTCGCCCTGTAGAGTATGGGTATGGCCGCCAACGATAAGGCTGATACCATCGACTTGTTCTGCGAGCCGTTTATCCTGATCTAAACCTAAATGACTCAGCACAATAATGTGCTTAATGCCTTTGGCATGCAGATGCGAGACGGTTCGCGCCGTGGTCGCAATCGCATCGACAAAGTGGGTATCGGGATCGGGTCTGGCAATGTCCTTCATCTGATCCAGAGTAATGCCGATGACGGCGAGCTTTTTGTCATAGAAGGGCTTTTCTAGGTAGCTGGCAAGCTGTGTTTTTTCATCATAGGCCAGAATATTCGCCACAGTACGCAGGTTACCCGGCTTGCGGATATCCTCTTGGCTCAAGTCCATATTCCCCGCCAGCAGCGGGAAATCGATTTGCTTGGCAAATTCGGCGAGCCGCGCATTACCTTCGTCAATATCGTGGTTGCCAATTACCATGGCATCGGGGGCAAGTAAATTCAGCAGATGGGCGTTGGCTTTACCCTTAAAATGGCTGAAATACAGTGTGCCTTGGAAACTGTCGCCCCCATGCAAAAATAAAAACGGGGTATTGCTTCGGATGGCTTGAACGCGCGCCTGGCTAATTTGATATCCCAAACGAGCATAACCACCGCTGTGGCTGGTAATATCTAAGGATTTAAGCCCAAGATTAAGGGAAAAATGTACGCGGCTAGGCTCAAAATTCGAATGGGTATCGTTGATGTGCGCGAGTGAGAGAGTGTATCTCTGTGTCATAACTTACCTCTTTTACGGCGGGAGATTATAACCTTCTCATCAAAAACAAGAAAGGGAGCTAAGCTCCCTTTACTTTGACAATGACTAAATCAAGATTAACCCGAGCGTGCTTCATCATCGTCGGCTGCGGCTTCGAAGTCGCCATCATCGGAGAGGCGAATGCCTTTTTGCTTCATGCGTTTGGTCCAGAGTTTACGCGCCAATTGCTGCATGTCGGTCGCGGGGTCATTCACATCGACAATCTCTAATCCCAGTAGCGACTCGATAATATCTTCTTGGGTCACAATACCTTGGCTACTGCCGTATTCGTCAACCACCATGGCAATTTGGGTGTTGCGCTTAATCATCCGCTCAAATAACGGCAGGATTTTGGCCGTTTCGGGTACGACAAACAGGCTACGCTTGAGTTCGCCAATTGGCGCGTCAGGAGTATAACGCTCAGCCAGCAACACATCGGTGCGGGTGATATAGCCGATAATATCGTCGTGGTCCTGATCGTATACCGGAATACGCGTAAAAGGCTTGTCACGATATTCTTGCACAAACTCATTTTGCGTCAGTGAAATAGGCAAAGAGAACATCACGGTGCGCGGCGTCATAATCGCGGTAACGGGCACATCACGCACCTTAAGCATTTGGGTCAAAATCTTGGATTCTTGTTCGTCTAACTCACCGGATTCTTGACCGATTTTGGCCATCGCGCTCATTTCTTGGCGAATATATTGGCCTTCTTCACCTTTACCTAGCAGGCGAGTCACTTGCTGCGACATCCAAATTAATGGCTGGGTAGCACGCTTCATCCACGTAATGGCAATCGATACGCTTGGGGCTAAACGGCGCCAGTGGTTGGCTCCGACAGATTTAGGAATAATCTCTGAGAAGAACAGAATAATAAAGGTTAACACTCCGGAGAAAACGCCGAGCATATCATCCCCAAAGACCTTAGCGGCTTGCGCACCAGCAACGGCGGCACCTACGGTATGGGCAACAGTATTGAGGGTCAAAATAGACACCAATGGCGCTTCGATGTTCTCTTTCAGTTTACGCAACCTTGTCGCCGCAGCACTGTCAGTTTGTTCGAGCGTAGCGATATAACTAGGGGTAACCGAGAGCAACACAGCTTCGAATACACTGCACAGAAAAGAAACTGCAACAGCGACAAGCACTATAATGATGAGGGTTAACATATTGGTGGTATTACAACTCCATAATTTAGGCCAACATTGACCCTCGGCGATTCTAGCATAGGAGAATGGAGTTGCTGGCTAAAATTTTTCTGCGTCTGTATAATTCGCCGCCCTGTTGCAGGTTTTGGTGTTGAGGTTAGTCCTATGAGTGAAAAAAAGATCAATTTATTAGACCTTGATCGTAAAGCGATGCGGGCATTATTTGCCGATCTGGGTGAGAAGCCTTTCCGTGCCGATCAGCTGATGAAGTGGATCTATCATTTCGGTGTCAGTGACTTCGAAGAGATGACTAACATCAACAAAGTGTTACGCCAAAAACTGGCGGCGCGCTGTGAGATTGTGGCGCCCGAGATTTCCAGCTATCAAAAATCCGCCGATGGCACCATTAAGTTCGCCATCCATGTCGGTGAAGGCCAAGAGGTCGAAACTGTTTATATTCCTGAAGATGACCGCGCTACCTTGTGTGTGTCGTCCCAAGTGGGCTGTGCCCTCGAATGTACTTTCTGCTCTACGGCGCAGCAAGGCTTTAACCGCAACCTAACTGTCTCTGAAATTGTTGGCCAAATTTGGCGTGTTTCGCATTTCTTAGGATTCGCGAAAGATACTGGCGAGCGCCCCATTACCAACGTGGTGATGATGGGGATGGGTGAGCCTCTACTTAACCTTGCTAACGTGATCCCTGCAATGGACATCATGCTAGACGATTTTGGCTTTAGTCTGTCAAAACGTCGCGTAACGCTATCGACCTCAGGCGTTGTTCCAGCATTAGACAAATTAGGTGATGCCCTCGATGTCGCATTAGCCGTGAGTATCCACGCGCCAAACGATGAGCTGCGCGATATTCTGGTTCCGGTGAATAAAAAGTATCCACTGCAGGAGTTTCTTGCAGGGATCCGCCGTTACATCGCCAAATCTAACGCTAACCGTGGCCGTGTCACCGTGGAATATGTGATGCTCGATCACATCAACGACAGTACCGAACAAGCCCATGAATTAGCACAATTAATGAAGGATACCCCCTGTAAGGTAAACCTTATTCCGTTTAACCCATACCCAGGTTCACCCTATGGCCGTTCGTCAAACTCGCGCATCGACCGTTTTTCGAAAGTGTTAATGGAATATGGCTTAACCGTGATTGTGCGTAAGACCCGTGGTGACGATATTGATGCCGCCTGTGGACAGCTGGCAGGGGATATTCGCGATCGAACCAAGCGTTTAGCAAAAAAACGCATGCAAGAAAATCAGATTTCGGTCACAATGAATTAACTCTTTGTTTGCACAGATTTATAGGCTTGCCCATGAAGCATGGATTGTCAGGGTTTTCATTAGCAATAGCCCTGTCATTATTAGTGACAGGATGCGTAACTGAGCGTACCTATTCAGGGACTGATATTCCGGTGTCGGAGCGAAAACTGGATAAAGTTGCCGCTGCGCGGGAGCGTATGCAGCTCGGTTTAACCTACCTTAATCGAGGTAACTCGGAACAAGCCAAGTATAATCTTGATAAAGCAATCGAATATGCGCCAGAGCTCGAAGATGTGCATGTGGCAATGGCTTATTACTATCAAACCGTAGGCGATTTAGTACGTACCGAACAGGCGTATCAGGACGCTATCAATACTAAGGACGCCTCTGGCGATTCCATGAATAACTTTGGGGTGTTTTTGTGCCAACAAAAGCAATACGAAAAAGCTGAAAAAATGTTTTTGGCTGCAATAGAAATGCCCAAATATACGCGTACCGCATCCAGTTATGAAAACTTAGGTCTTTGCAGCAGAGACGCGGGACGAGCAGAAAAGGCACGACAGTATTTTCAGATGGCGTTAAAGTATGACCCGAGACGCTCGGTGTCTTTACTGGAGCTGGTTGAGCTTGGGATAGATAAAGGTGATTATGTTGATGCGCGTAACCAGTTAGCGCGTTACCACCAAGTTGCGGCCCAGACTCCAGAGAGTTTAACGCTCGGAATAAAAATTGAGCAGGCGTTGAATGATGATGCTGCCATGAAACGATTTGGCATTTTATTGCTTGCCAAATTCCCAGCATCGCCTCAAGCCAAGCAATATAGAGTTAATTTGCATCAATGAAAGATAACGAAATGAACGCGTCAGTAGAACCAGTGACAACAGAAGAAGCTGAGTCGACGCCTAATGTAACGCTCGGAAGCGTACTCAAAACAGCTCGTGAGCAGATGGGCTTGAGCATTGCGGAGACAGCTGTGAAGCTGCATTTGCGGCCTGGTATTGTTGAAAATCTCGAAGCCGATGATTTTTCAAATATTGCCTCATCAACCTACGTACGCGGATACGTTAAAAATTATGCGCGTATGCTTGGGGTCGACAACACGCTCATCGAAGCCTGTCTCGCAAGGCAGGTGCCCTATGTAACACAGCCTGCGATGCAAAGTTTTTCCCGTAAGACCACTTATCAAGCTCGTGACACTAAATTAAAGTGGCTGAGCTTTTTTATTGTCATCGTGTTGCTCGGTCTGTTTGTGCTTTGGTGGATGCAACGAACGACGCTAGTGACTCATGTCGATATTTCAAAACCAACCGCTGAAGAGTTAGCCGCGGCGAATCAAACCTTGCCGGGTGATGTTTTGCTCACCGAAACGGATGCGAGTGCACGTTTGAGTGAGATCGCGGTCAACGGTTCAATGGCGACCGATGGTCCAGTAAAAGATACTGATGCTAGTACTATTGACCCGAATATCAGTGATATGGCAGCAATGGAAGCTGGGCAGGTGTCTGCCAATTCGACAGTCAATGCGAGTGAGCCTAATACTCCCCCAAGTGCATCAGGTGCGGTGCAAACGGCAGGGGTGACTGCGCAAAACACGCTTTCTACACAAAATTCTTCTGCAACAAACGCAGCGGCTCAAAATGTACCAACAGCCAGCGCGCCGGTGAACAGTGCCACGCCAGCGGCTTCGAGTGAACAAACCATGCCTGTGGTTGCTGGACAATCCAATATCAATATTCAACTCACGGGTGATTGCTGGATCAACATCGTCGATGCCAAGGGCAAAGCGATTGTTGATGGGGTCCGAGGTGCTGGCGCAACTATTCAAGCCAGTGGTGTGCCTCCGTTTAAAGTGATCTTAGGCGCGCCGACTGTTGTGTCTAGTTTTACGGTTGATGGTAAAGCCATCAGTCTTGCTGAATTTCCTAAGGGTCGTGTTGCGCGTTTGACTATCCCACAGGCTTAAGTCTCACGCTTAACGCAGAGTACCGAAAAGAGCGTATTGAGTATGTATAACGAAACACCCATTAAGAGACGTCCTTCAACCCGCATTTATGTGGGCAATGTACCCATTGGTGATGGTGCACCGATTGCAGTGCAGTCAATGACCAACACTAAAACGACTGATGTTGAGGCGACCATTGCCCAAATTCGCGCCTTAGAAAAAGTGGGTGCCGACATTGTGCGTGTCTCTGTGCCGACCATGGACGCGGCCGAGGCTTTTAAAGTGATTAAGCAATCGGTGTCAGTGCCCTTGGTTGCCGATATCCACTTCGATTACCGTATCGCCTTAAAAGTGGCGGAATATGGGGTGGACTGTTTGCGTATCAACCCAGGCAATATCGGTAACGAAGAGCGTATCCGCAGTGTGGTGGAGTGCGCCCGCGATAAAAACATTCCAATTCGTATCGGGGTTAATGGTGGTTCATTAGAGAAAGATCTGATGGACAAATACAAAGAACCTACGCCAGAAGCCCTGCTCGAATCGGCCATGCGCCATGTGGACATTCTCGACCGTTTGAACTTCGACCAATTTAAGGTCAGCGTAAAAGCCTCCGATGTGTTCTTAGCGGTAGAATCCTATCGTTTATTGGCTAAGCAAATTCGTCAGCCATTGCATTTAGGTATTACCGAAGCGGGTGGTGCCCGTGCCGGTGCGGTGAAATCAGCCGTCGGCTTAGGCATGCTGCTTGCCGAAGGCATTGGTGATACGCTGCGTATTTCCTTGGCGGCCGATCCGGTGGAAGAAATCAAAGTCGGCTTTGATATTCTAAAGTCACTGCGTATCCGTAGCCGTGGCATTAACTTTATTGCGTGTCCTTCTTGCTCACGTCAAGAGTTCGATGTGATCAGCACAGTAAATGAGTTAGAACGCCGCCTTGAAGATGTGACGACCGCGATGGATGTGTCGATCATCGGCTGTGTGGTCAATGGCCCAGGTGAAGCCTTAGTGTCGCACATTGGCTTAACGGGTGGTCATCGTAAGAGTGGTTACTACGATGAAGGTGAGCGTCAAAAAGAGCGTTTCGACAATGATAACCTAGTCGATTCCCTCGAAGCTAAAATTCGCGCCAAGGCGAGCCAAATGGCTAACCGCATCCAAGTGAAAGACACTACTGAGTAACAACCGCAGCCGAATAACCTCATAGGTTAAGCGTTATAAAAACATTCAAGGCTTGAGCTAGACCTCGAAACTGACGGGGTCATTTTACGTTTAGTGTTGAACAGCCTATAATGCCTGACATTTTTTATTAATTTAGCGAAATCGGACGAGTCGATACAGTGGCAAAACAGATCCAAGCGATTCGCGGAATGAATGACATTCTGCCAACTCAAAGTCCTCTATGGCAAAAAGTGGAAGCGGTACTACGTTCAAGCGTTGCTGCTTATGGTTACAGTGAGATCCGCACTCCAATAGTGGAAAATACCGATCTTTTTAAACGCTCTATCGGTGAAGTGACTGATATTGTTGAAAAAGAAATGTATACCTTCGAAGACCGTAATGGCGATAGTCTGACATTGCGCCCCGAAGGTACCGCTTCGACTGTACGTGCCGGCAATGAGCATGGCCTGCTCTATAACCAAGAACAACGTTTGTGGTACATGGGCCCCATGTTTCGTCATGAACGTCCACAAAAAGGTCGTTACCGCCAATTCCATCAATTTGGTGTTGAAGTCTACGGTATTGGTAGCGCTGATATCGACGCCGAAGTGTTGATGTTATCTGCCCGTCTATGGGAAAAACTCGGCATTAGCGAGCATGTGACGCTTGAGCTGAACACTTTAGGCGATCCTGCCGAGCGCGCCGCCTACCGTGAAGCCTTGATAGCCTTTTTAGAGCAACATAAGGACAAACTAGACGAAGATAGCCAGCGCCGTATGTACAGCAATCCGCTGCGCGTATTGGACTCAAAAGATCCCCAAGTGCAAAGCATTTTAGGTGATGCGCCTGCGCTGATGGATTACTTAGGCGAAGAATCCTCACAACATTTTGCACAATTGCGTGAACTCCTCGACGCGGTTGGCATCCAATACCGAGTTAACCCGCGCTTAGTCCGTGGTCTGGATTACTACAATCGCACGGTTTTTGAATGGGTTACCAATAGCTTAGGCTCTCAAGGCACAGTACTTGCGGGCGGTCGCTACGATGGTTTAGTTGCTCAATTGGGCGGTAAAGATACGCCAGCCGTCGGTTTTGCGATGGGATTAGAGCGCATCGTTTTACTGCTTGAAACCTTAGAGCTGACCCAAGATATCCCAGCGGCTGTTGATGTGTATGTCGCGGCGATGGGGGATAGCTGTTTGGTTGAAGCCATTAAAGTGGCGCAGGAGTTACGCTCAGCATTGCCCACTCTGCGAGTCATGAGTCACTGTGGTGGTGGCAATCTGAAGAAACAAATGAAGCGTGCCGATAAAAGCGGCGCTCAAGTAGCCTTACTGATTGGCGAAGAAGAACTCGCCGAAGGTGTGGTTACCGTAAAATACTTACGCAATGACAACGAACAACAACGGGTCGCTCGAAATGCATTAAACGCATTTTTAGCTGAACTTAGCAAATAAGGGGACGTGCGCGTGGAAATTTATAGCACAGAAGAACAACAAGTTGATGCTATCAAACAGTTCTGGAAAGACTATGGAACCTCGATTGTTATCGGGGCGGTCGTTGGTTTAGGCGGCCTGTACGGTTGGAACTCTTATTCCGACATGAAAATCGTGAAGGCCGAAGAAGCATCACAGGCGTTCCAAACCTTAACCACCAAATCAAGCGATGAAGCGGCTATGATTGCTGGCGTGGCTGAGTTTTCGAAAAATTACGACCAAAAGGGCTATCAATCACTGCTAGACCTGATCGTTGCGAAAACAGCGGTGGAAGCAAAAGATTTTCCTAAGGCCGAAGAAGCTCTGAAGAAAGTGATTGCTGCTAAGCCAGGTGCCGGATTAGACACTATTGCAACATTGCGTTTAGCGCGTATTCAGGCTGAACAAGGTCAAGTTGACACTGCGTTAACCACGCTAGATCAAGTGACTGATAAGGCTTTTTTAGCACAACGTGAAGAACTGAAAGGTGACTTCTTTGTTCGTCAAGGCCAAGCCGATAAAGCGAAAACTGCTTATCAGGCAGCAATGGATAACGGCGGTGTTGTGACCAGCCCTGCACTTAAAATCAAACTTGATAACTTAAATCAAGCATAAGGGATCCCTTGATGAAGTCTTGGTGCAAGAACCTGCTAGCCGCTGGGTTAAGCCTAGCCATGTTATCCGCCTGTTCTTCTAGTGATGTGGAAGAAGAACCGGTAAGTGAGTTAACTGCGATTCAGGCGACAGTATTTCCTGAAGTAAGTTGGAGCGCCTCTGTAGGTGATGGTGTTGGTGATTATTACTCTCGCCTTACCCCTGCAGTTCGTTACGGTAAAATTTTTGCGGCCGACCGTTATGGTGAAGTCGTTGCTTTTGATGAAGCAACGGGTGAACAGGTTTGGAAAAAAGATTTTAGTGAAGAGTTCCGTGATAACGCCTTAGCCAAAAACAAAGGCGCACGTTTGGCCGCTGGTGTAACAGCGGCACGCAATAAGCTCTTTATCGGCGGTGAGAGTGGCCTTTTGGCTGCGCTGAATGCAGAAGACGGCCAAGTATTATGGCATGTGATTGCTGGTGGCGAATTGTTATCTAAGCCAACCGTGGCTGACGACGTCGTGGTGGTGAGCACCAGTTCAGGTTCATTTGAAGCCTATAACGTTGATACTGGCGCAAAACTGTGGGTTTATAACATGCAGTTGCCTAACCTGACGCTCCGAGGAACGGGTTCCGCAGCTTATGAAGCGGGTGGTTTCTTTATTGGTACCGCCGATGGCAAAGTGGCTGTTGTCGTCAAAAACAACGGTCAAGCTGCGTGGGAGCAAGCCATCTATAATCCTACAGGTGGCAATGAGTTTACCCGTATGGCCGATGTGGATATGACACCGTTGATCCTCGGCGATAACTTATATGCGGTGAGCTACAACGGTAACTTGGTGTCGATGGAACTGCGCACCGGACGGATTATTTGGACTCGTAAGTACTCAAGCTTCAATGAGTTAGCTACGGCGGGTTTAAGTTTGTTCTTGGTTGATGACCACAGTCGTATCTATTCAGTGGATAGACGTAACGGTTTAGAGTTGTGGAGCAACTCTGAGCTGGTCAATCGCACACTCACTTCACCAGAGGTATATAAAGACTATTTGGTCGTGGGTGATTTTGAAGGTTATCTGCACTTTATCGACCGTAGCACAGGCAGTATTGTCGGTCGTATCCAAGTGGACAGCTCTGGATTATTCAGCCAGCCATTAGTGGTGGATGATAAAATCTATGTGCAAGGTCGCAGCGGAAAGTTAGCTGTTGTAACACTTCCTTAGTTAAAAGTGTTATCCTTGTAGAGCCCCTGGAAGTGTGTTCCGGGGGCTTTTTATTGAAAAGTTTTTTAGAGGCGAAATCATGATCCCTGTAGTGGCCCTTGTTGGTCGGCCGAACGTCGGTAAATCCACCTTATTTAACCGCCTTACGCGTACGCGTGATGCGCTGGTTGCTGACTTTCCTGGCCTAACACGTGACCGTAAATATGGTCGAGCATTCTTATCCGGCTATGAGTTTATCGTGGTGGATACCGGCGGTATCGACGGCACTGAAGAGGGGATCGAAACTAAGATGGCCGAGCAGTCCCTTGCCGCTATCGAAGAAGCCGATGTTGTCTTATTTATGACCGATGCACGCGCGGGCTTAACCGCCGCGGATTTGTCTATCGCTCAGCATTTACGTAGTCGCCAAAAAACCACTTTCGTGGTGGCTAACAAGATTGACGGTATTGATGCCGATTCTGCCTGTGCTGAGTTTTGGTCGTTAGGTTTAGGTGAAGTCTACCAAATGGCTGCCGCCCAAGGTCGCGGCGTGACCAACATGATTGAGTACGCACTGACCCCTTATGCCGAAGCTATGGGCATTGAACGCCAAGGCGAAGAGGAAGAAGTCGACGAGCGTCAGTACACCGAAGAAGAAGCCGAAGCCGAGCAGAAACGTCTGCAGGATTTACCGATCAAGCTTGCGATTATCGGTAAGCCAAACGTGGGTAAATCGACACTGACTAACCGTATCTTAGGTGAAGAGCGTGTGGTGGTTTACGATGAGCCAGGCACCACTCGCGACAGTATTTACATTCCGATGGAACGCGATGGCCGCGAATACGTGATTATCGATACTGCTGGTGTGCGTCGCCGCAGTAAAGTCCATGAAGTGATTGAAAAGTTCTCGGTGATTAAAACCTTGAAAGCGGTTGAAGATGCTAACGTGGTGTTACTTATCATCGACGCCCGTGAAGGCGTTGCCGAGCAGGATTTAGGCCTATTAGGGTTTGCCCTAAACGCAGGCCGTGCGTTAGTGATTGCCGTTAACAAGTGGGATGGCATCGACCAAGGCATTAAAGACCGTGTTAAGAGTGAACTCGACCGTCGTTTAGGCTTTATCGACTTTGCCCGTATTCACTTTATTTCGGCGCTGCATGGCACGGGTGTTGGCCATCTGTTTGAGTCGATTGAAGAAGCTTACGACAGTGCGACTCGCCGCGTGAGCACCTCAATGCTGACCCGCATTATGCAAATGTCGCAGGATGACCATCAGCCACCATTGGTGAACGGTCGCCGCGTGAAACTGAAATACGCCCACGCCGGTGGTTATAACCCGCCAATCGTGGTTATTCACGGTAACCAAGTCAGCAAGCTACCGGATTCGTACAAGCGCTACATGATGAACTACTTCCGCCGTTCATTAAAAGTGGTCGGTACGCCAATCCAACTGCGTTTCCAAGAGGGTGATAACCCGTTTGAAAACAAAGTGGAAAAGCTGACCATGAGCCAAGAGCGTCGCCGTAAACGCGCCTTGAGTCATATTAAAGACCGCAAGGCAAAATAAGACTCAAACGAAAAACCGAGTCATTTATTTAAGTGAATCAATAGAAAAGGAACCCTAGGGTTCCTTTTTTTTAACTGAACGGTCATTAATAGCCTTAACACTTTCCAATAATTATTTGGAAATTAATATCAAATAATGTATTAGCTAATTCAGTAAATCTTTAAGTTACCCCTCTTGAACTGAAGAAATTATTTGCTGTTTACACTAAATTTTTGTCTGATGCTAAAAAATTAATCATCAATATTTATCTCACGACTTTTCCTATAGATAGATCTAGATCACGCTCAGATTATAAGAAAAACTTATGGACATAAATGGCGGTCGTTAGTCACATTAACAAATGTTTAATAAAAATAATATGCTCATACATCGTGATAATTGTTAGCCTATTTTAAATGTTGCTTACAAGATTATCGATTTTTTAATTAGCAGTAAAATTAATTCCAAAAATTAGATTTATTGCGATTTATTATTTCTATTAATTTATTTTTTGATTGTTAAATAGAATATTTAATGGGTGAGGGTATTATGGCCGGAAGAAGAGATTTCCTTAAGTTAGCAACAGGCATTACCGCCGCTATGGCATTTCCAATTAAAGCATCGAACGATAATTATGGAAGAGCTTGGGATAAAGAATTTGATATTATCATTATCGGCAGTGGTTTTGCTGGCCTGTCGGCTGCTTATTCAGCTCATAAAGCAGGAATAAAAAATATCATAGTGCTAGAAAAAATGGAGGCATTTGGTGGTAACTCAGCTATATGTGGTGGCTTGATGCTGAAGAATCCCCTGATGATTTACAAATAAATCATCAAATTAGGGTGGAAGCGCATCTTGTTGCATGATCAAATGGTTTCGCTAAAAACTACACTTGGACAACAAGATGCGCGAAGCCAATATCCTACAACATTCTTTACACCAATACTGCCCAGAACTTCACCTAAAACGATTAAACTGATCTGATCCAATACTTTTGGACACCACGCTAAGTGAGTAAAATGACTTAACGAGGTGAATATGACAACCCAAAAGACCCGCAAGACTCACACTGCTGAATTTAAAGCAGAAGCCCTTAAACTAG
>NZ_LGYY01000019.1:0-18303 GCF_001308045.1 Shewanella sp. Sh95 | reverse complement strand
GACGGCACTTTGTCGCAAGCTGCCAGCACTTTTACAGTGACTGACAACTGCTTATATCCCTTCGACAACAATCATTGCCTAAAACTTCCCAAGCACTATGGGATGACTTACCTCGTCTGAAATACACTATTTTTTAAGGAATTAGCTCAATTTATTACCTCAGATGCTATCCCTGTGACTTTTGATGGTTCTTTTTTGAACAATATTAACTTTACAAGTTGTAGGTAAACGGAAAGTGCATTATGTTATTGATTTAAAATGGGTGGCTCGATTTATTTGCAGGTAGGTTCTGGGAAGGGCGGTTTAAATCCCAAGCCCTACTCGATGAAGCCGCTGTGCTAGCTTGTATGACTTACGTCGATTTAAATCCCATCAGAGCACAACTCGCTGATACACCAGAACAATCCGACCATACCAGTATTCAACTACGTATTCGGGCCGCATTAAAAGGTGAGCAGCCCAGCAATCTTCTACCTTTTATCGGTAGCGAGTGCGACAACCAACCCAATAGCATTGCGTTTTCATTAATGGATTACCTTCAATTGGTGGATGATACCGGCCGAATTATTCGCAATGATAAACGTGGATACATCAGTGAAAGTAGTGCCAAGATACTGAACAGATTAAATATCCCCCATGACAATTGGCTCAAGTTGACAACCGAATTTGGCAAGTTATTTCATGGCCCTGTAGGCACATTGCAAAAGCTGACCGATTACTGCGAACACTTAGAAAAGCGACGACGGCACTTTGCCGCAAGCTGCCAGCACTTTTACAGTGACTGACAACTGCTTATATCCCTTCGACAACAATCATTGCCTAAAACTTCCCAAGCACTATGGGATGACTTACCTCGTCTGAAATAAACCATTTTTTAATGAATTAGCTCAATCTATTACCTCAGATGCTATCCCTGTGACTTTTGATGGTTCTTTTTTGAACAATATTAACTTTTCAAGTTGTAGGTAAACGGAAAGTGCATTATGTTGTTGATTTAAAATGGGTGGCTCGATTTATTTCTTGAACGGATCTTTGTGTCCTTCTCTCACGATCGCCTCGCAACGCTCGGGGTATCTCCGCAAGACATCTTCTCCGCCCTGAACAACCAGAACGTCCTTACGTCTGCTGGATCGATTGAGACGAAGGGGCCGCAGGTTTTCCTGCGTCTGGACGGTGCATTCGACAAGCTGGAGAAGATCCGAAATACGCCGATTGTGGTGCAGGGGCGTACGCTCAAGCTATCAGATATTGCAACGGTAGAACGCGGCTATGA
The DNA here is from genome assembly GCF_001308045.1 of Shewanella sp. Sh95. Taxonomy (NCBI): domain Bacteria; kingdom Pseudomonadati; phylum Pseudomonadota; class Gammaproteobacteria; order Alteromonadales; family Shewanellaceae; genus Shewanella; species Shewanella sp. Sh95. The sequence goes on along the minus strand of NZ_LGYY01000019.1, from coordinate 17,030 downwards.
AGACCCGGCGACTTTCCTGATTCGTAACAACGGTGAAGAGGCCCTTCTGCTCGACGTCGTGATGCGCGAAGGGTGGAATGGACTGGATCTAGGCAAGGCACTCGACGCCGAGACGGCCAAGATCAACGAGAACATGCCGTTGGGTATGGCTCTTGTGAAGGTTACCGATCAGTCTGTGAACATCGCATCGGCTGTCGATGAATTCATGGTCAAATTTTTCGTCGCGCTGCTTGTTGTGATGGTTGTTTGCTTCGTCAGTAGGTCGCAAGCGCACGCTTCTTGGGCACATCGATGAGTAGCTTGCCTTCAACTTTGTACTGCCTACCGTCGGGTGCGATCATCGGCCGGCTTTGCTGCAACGCAATGCCCGTTGCATCCAAGATCGGGTTTCCGTCACTACCCACGATTGAATGGGCTGCATCGAGTTGAACCTGGGCGCCTGGATAGAAATCGGCAATGGGGGTCACTACGTTGTTGCCCACCATCGGCCGAACGAATCCAGCGATGACGAGCAACAACGCAAGACAGGCCAATATGATCTTCAGCGTGCGAATTCCCGCTGTTTTCGTACGTACTGCATCAGTCGAGAAGCGAGCGTAGAAGTACAGCGTTGTCCAGAAGAGCGGGAATCCAGCGGCAAGTACATAAACGGTACGAGATGGCGTAAAAAATGCCATCGCCATGAATGCCATGCTCAATAGATTGAATACACCCAACCAAACGGGAAGGTGGTTCCATATCTCACGGAAAAGGTACCGCACCCCGGAATAGGAGTTGCTGACATTTTCCGATGGCGGCGGCTTTAGTCCATTCCATGTTATGAGGCTCATGATCTTCAGGCTCTTGATTGGAGAAGATGTTGCGGGGATCTGAGGATCACTGGCCTTGAGATTGCGCCATGAACGTCTTGAGTTGATCCAGCGTCACGTAACCTTTTCCATCTGTATCTATCTCAGCGAAATGCTGGGCCACGCGAGGCATGCCCTTAGTGGCCTCTTCCTTTGTCAACTTTCCGTCGTGGTTGGCGTCGGCCTGCTGGAACCTGCTTTCCAGTACGTTTGCCATGCGGCCACGCATGGCGCCGCCGCCCATCTGAGGTTGGGCGGCGGCCATGCCGGAGACAACCAGCAGTCCAATAGTGATCAGTGTGCGCATCGAAATTTCTCCATGTTCCAAGTGGTTGGGGCGTCTCCCGCAGACGCAGCGGCGGTTCCGTTGCATCGAGAGGACAGCCTCATTGTGCCATTGACTTACTGGACAGTCAATGAACGAATGCGCTAGACTGTAACATCACTCATAGACACACGGGACTCCTTCATGCCGACAGAAAAACCACAAGGAATTCGGGCCCAGAAGAAGGCAGAGCGTCCAGGCGAGATCCTGCGGGCGGCGTTCGCCGAATTCGTCGACAAGGGTTTCATCGCCGGACGAGTCGAGGACATCGCCAAGCGCATTGGTGTCACCAAGGGTACGGTGTACTTCTATTTCGAGACCAAAGAGCGGTTGTTCGAGGAGGTCATGGTAAGCGTTTCGGCAGCCATAGCGAGCGATATTGCATCCATTCCGCTCGATACGCGGGGAACCTATGTCGACCAGTTGAAGAATTTCATTCTTTCCGTCTATGGCATGTTGGCCAAGCACCCGGAAGGTCGCGAAATGGTTCGACTTCTCATTGCTGAGGCGCCCCGCTTCCCGGAGTTGACTGAAAAGCATCACGATCATTTCATTGGCCCGGGCGTGGCCGCTATCAAACGAATTGTCACCAATGGCATCGCTGCAGGTGAGTTCACTGATTCGGCGTTGGCTGACTTTCCGCAGTTAGTGATGAGCCCTATCCTGGTGTTGACCTTTGGGCAGTTGCGTTTTGCAGGGCGTAGGCCCATTGACCCAAGAAAGTTCATCGAAGCCCACCTTGAGTTGGTGATCAACGGATTACGGGTGAGGTGTTGATGTTCTACTGCAGCGCTGCGGCTGCGAGTCGATACATGAAAAACAATGCCAGCGAGGTCCCTAAAAATGTGAAACGAGTAGCCCAAAGCAAGGTCGTGCTCAGCGTGGCATCCATATTTTTATTTCCACCTACCGTCCTACCAGCTGCAGCGCGAAGTTGCGCAGTTGGATGCCAGCTCTGGTTCTGGGGACCATGAACCGCCCTGTCATTCCCATGCGGCGGATATAGGGATCTACACGTGAACGATGTTGGGCCTCATACAGTGCCAGGGCTGTAGTGGGGGCGCCGCGATTTCTATCCAGTGCGTCGGCCAGCGTCTCCGCGCCCAGCATCGCCAGGCTAGACCCGTTGCCGAATAGCGAAGCGCATGACGCGGCATCGCCCAGGAGTGCGACTCTTCGGTCTCGCCAACGGGGCAGGCTCACGCGACATACTGCGTCGAAGTAGACATCCTCGGTATCTGCATAAGCTTTGAGCAGCTCCTCGGTTCTCCACCGTCCACCGGCATAGCAGTCCTGCAGCAGCATGCGCTGCGCATCGACATCGGTGTGTCCTACCCTTGCTCCACTGCGGAACAGGAACATCGCTAATGCAGACCCTAGGGCAGGGTGTACGACGAGTGCACGATCTGGCTCGTTATAGATGAGTACGCGGGTGGGATCGTTGGCTATTTCGGTTGTGTGGACGCTGGCGACATAGAGGCCCAACGCTTGAATATGACGCTCGTTGCCATCAAGTGCGAGCGCGCGCACGGAAGAATGAAGACCATCGCAGCCAATCAATAGATCGACGTGCTGGTCTATGCCTCTGGCAGACGTTACGTTTACGCCGGTTTCATCTTGGTCGATTCGGACTATTGTGTCGGCAAATCGGACCTCCACGTCGTCTGGCAATGCGTTCAGTAGAGCTGTTGCTAGATCGGCGCGCGGCACTTCTACTTCACGGCTGCTGCCTGGGGCTCGACTGTTGATTTCGGCGCGCGTTCGTCCTCGCGCATCAATAAAGGCAAATCGCTCCACGCGAGTAGCGACTGCGCGCAAGCTTGGAACGATTCCTAGCCGTTCTGCCGTGGCGAATGCTTCGCCGCGCACATCTACAGGATTCCCGCTAGTGCGCATGCACGGCGACCGCTCAACTAGAGTTACTTTCATGCCCATCCGTGCGGATTCCACGCTGACTCGGACACCCATTCCACGCGCATCCGGACAGTGATTCCACGCTGATCCGGACACTCATTCCACAAGCATCCGGACACCGATTTCACGGCCATCCGGACACTTTTCAGGCAGGCAGCTACGCAGGATTTCTTCACTACCATCGACCTCTTTTTCGAAGCAGAGAGGTCGTCGTGGAGCGTTTATCCATGCGTAAAATCCGAGAGGTGTTGCGCCTCAAGTTCGACTGCGGCCTGTCCGTGCGCAAGATCGCCCGCAGCCTGGGTACTGGCCACAGCAGTGCCGGTGATTACCTCTGTCGTTTTGCCGCCAGCGGTCTCAGTTGGCCCTGTTCGTTGTCCGATGCCGAGTTGGAGCAGCAACTGTTCCCGCCGGCCCCGGCGGTTGCCAGTGAGAAGCGGCCTTTACCCGATTGGGCATGGGTGCATGCCGAACTGCGCCGGATCGGCCCCCACGCATTTTGCGGGATCGTGCGCGCCGTGCGCCTTACCAAAGGTGTGACCACCGGCGATTAAGGCAACGGTTTCTTCGTCATTCATCGCCATACGGCCAAAGGTATCGCGGATTTCTTTTGCCGAAGCTAAGGGATCGGGCACTCCGTTCGGGCCTTCTGGGTTAACGTAAATTAAGCCCATTTGGGTCGCGCCCATAGGTTTAGCCAATTCGCCCTTTTCGTTGCGTCTTTTACTATCGAGCCACGCTTTTTCTGAGCCCCAATTGACCATTTCGGCTTCCCAGTCGTCTTCACGACCACCCGCAAAACCAAAGGTTTTAAAGCCCATCGACTCTAATGCCACGTTACCCGTTAGCACCATCAAGTCGCCCCAAGACAGCTTGCTGCCGTATTTTTGCTTGATGGGCCACAACAGACGGCGAGCCTTATCTAAACTCACGTTATCCGGCCAGCTATTTAAGGGCTCAAAACGTTGTTGGCCACCCGCAGCACCACCGCGGCCATCAAAAATCCGGTATACGCCCGCGCTATGCCACGCCATACGAATAAAGAAAGGTCCATAGTGACCATAATCAGCGGGCCACCAGTCTTGAGACTCGGTCATCAAGGCTTTGATATCTTTTTTTACCGCATCGAGATCTAAGGTTTTAAAGGCTTCGGCATAGTGATAATCACTGCCATAGGGATTGGATTCAATCGCATTTTGACGTAATGGACTGAGATTTAATTTTTCAGGCCACCAAAATTGATTACCTGTGACTTGCTCTTGCGCAGTGACCGTTCCCGCCCCCAATGCGAGAGACATAGCCAAAGTTAACGCCGATAGCGTAGGAAGGGTGTTTATTTTCATGATAGTTACCTAGTTTCGTCCTGTTCGGCCCATTGATTTGTATTAACAATGGGCCATCCGCTTGCTGTTTAACGGCATACAGCAATCCTTATCGTTGTGTTACTCCAAGGCAAAATTGTCATATGCCGTTAACACAACCGAGATTGCAGTCTAATGACAGGCTTCTAAGTAATTGAAACGATTAATACCGATGAATGGAATCGCGAAAATAGATTAACGATGGTTAATTTATGAAAGCATTAAGAAAGTTGCCACTTACCGAAATCCATACTGTATTAGTAGTCAACTTATAGGGAATGACTATGGTATAAAATTGTTCATCCAAAAGGTTTAGCTATCTGTGATAGCATAGCGGCCGTTTTCCGTTAACGTTGATAAGGTATTGCAATGAATCCGATTATTGCCATCTTAAAAGAACACAATGTCACTGATGCAAAAATTAACGAGCTTTTTCAAGCATTAACCGATAATCCCCTGATGGCGATGGGCATTATTGGCCAGCTCGGTATTCCGCCTGAAAAACTGCAACAACTGATGGCTCAGGTAATGCAAAATCCTGCCGTGATTAAAGAAGCGGTACTCGAGCTGGGTTTAGATTTCGCCAAGGTTGAAGCCGCTAAAGCGCAACTACAAAAGTAATTTATCCCAGCCAATCGGCTTATAAAGGCAAAGCATCATTGGCTTTGCCTTTTTATTCAAATTGTTATCTCTACCCTTTCACACTGCTACATAAAGATATAAAAACCTTATCGCCCCTCGCGGACAATATTTGCTAGAGTGTTGCAACACGCCATCATAACCAAAAGTGATTGAAAGGAATCAAGATGCGCCCACCTATTCGTCTATTTGCACTACTGTTGCCCGCACTGTTGTTGGGTTGTCAAAAGCAAACTCAAGCGCAACATGCGCAGGGTATGGACAAACCCGCTGCGCAAACCACTTCACAAACAAGCACGCCTCAAGCAAGCACCGCAGAGATTAATCCGGTCAATATGGATAAGCGCGAAAGTCAGCAACAACAAGCGGCTAAACAAGGTGTTAACAAGCCAAGTATTTCACCTAAAGGAGAAGGTATGATGCTACAAGGCACTGTAAGATATCTCAATTTAGAAGGGGGTTTTTGGGGAATTATCGCCGATAACGGCCAAAAAATATTGCCTAAAAATCTGCCGCAGGAATACCGCAAAGACGGCATACGTTTAAGTTTCACCGCCCAGGAAATCATCGGCATGATGACCATTCAGCAGTGGGGCAAACTATCAAACTTGAGTGATATCACTGTTATTGGCCAAGTAGAGAGTCAATCGGCCGATCCGCGGCTATAACAAGCCTTGGCCTGAGTGTGAGCCGCAAGCTACAGGCAAAAACTCAGGCCACACTTATTGAACATCGAACATTGAACATCGAGCGAGTAGCATCCCCTCGTTCTGGCAAGGTATCCTAAGTACGCACACATCAGGTGATGTGTGCCACATCCGATGGCTCAAAGGATACATGCCACACGGGTCTAACATTAAGACTGCTCCGACACCTTGGCCTGTTCAGCTTGCCACTCTTCAATTACTTCCTTTGCCGCTCTAAAGGCTTCAATGCCCGACGGCATACCGCAATAAACGGTTGAATGTAAGAGTACTTCTTGTATTTCTGCAACTGTGCAACCATTTCGCAAGGCACCGCGAACATGGCCTTTTAACTCAGCTGGCGCTTTTAGTGCCGCTAAGGTTGCGATGGTGATTAAACTGCGCGTTTGCAGCGGTAATCCCTCGCGGGACCACACTTCACCCCAACAATTGGCAGTCACTAACGCCTGTAATGGCTGGGTAAAATCCGTTGCGCTGCTAAGGGCCTTATCGACAAAACTGTCACCCATCACAGCACGGCGCACCTTAAGCCCTTTTTCATATTGCTCTTCGTTCATCTGACAATCCTTTTACTCTACACTCTGACAAGTTAACTGGCTCAATAGATAATTCCCTTTAAAAACATCATTCACAGGCTTTGCATCGATCACATTATGGCAATTAAAACCTGACCTCAAGGTAAATTCCATATAAGCTATCGCGCATATTCAAGGTAAGAACAATTCTCATTTATAAAAAGGTGATTGATGAAACCATTGCCGCTCAGTCTATGTGCCCTTGCCGTCGCAAGTGCATTGCCCGCTTGGGCAGACGAACAATCTAAACCACTTATTCAAGAAGTGATTGTGGTCTCAGGTTCCCGTATGGAACAAAAAATTGAACAGGTGGCAGGCTCTATTTTGGTGATAGATGAACAAGCCATCGAACGTAATATGAGCAATGACTTTGGTAGCCTGTTCCGTAACGAATCGGCTGTCGATATCAAGGGCGGAGCAGGCAAACCGACCTCAGTAACCATTCGCGGTATCGGCGGCAACCGAGTCATGATGGTAAAAGATGGTGTACGGGTAAATAACCAGTATGCTTCGCCGTTAGGCCCTGGTGCTGAAGGCACAGGCCGCGGTTTAACTGAAGTGCAAAGTCTTAAGCAAATTGAAGTAGTTAAAGCCGCTGCATCCACTATGTACGGCTCAGACGCCCTCGGTGGCGTGGTAGTGATGCGCACCAAAGATGCCAGCGACTACCTGCGGGGCGAAGATTATTATGTGTCGCTCAATGCGGGTTACACAGGCATCAATAACGAATACTCCGGCGGTTTTACCAGCGCAGCGGCCTATAGCGATTTTGAGAATTTGCTCACCTATCAGCACCGCAAAGGCGAAGAGTTACCTAACTACTTTGATACTCAGCCTGAAAGCGATCTGTTACAAGACAGCCTGCTATTCAAGAGTAAATACCGTTTTAATGAGCACACCACGGTGCAGCTCACCCTCGACTACCTAGAGCAAACGCTAGAACGCTGGGAAGATAAGCTCAATCGTGCCCAAGTACTGCAGGAGCGGATTGATACCGATCGCGATACCCAAGTGATCAACGGTGCCTTACAACTGCGCTCCGATAAAGCCACGTATTTACACGATGATTTGACCGTTACCGCCTATTTTGGCCAAACGGAGCAACTCGAACACCGTGATTATTTTGATTTACTCAAACTAGATCGCCCACTTACCGAATATCGCGACTATAAATTTAAAGATCAACGGCTTGGATTAACCAGTACCTTTAGCAAATACCTAGGCGCTGAGGGATACGGCCATCAGCTCACCTATGGGATGGACTATGAATGGTCCAAAATGATGCGCCATCGCAACAACAATATCGCTAGCAGCGGCGGTGATTGGCAAACCGAAACCCCCTTTACCTTTGCCGATACCGATAGCAACCGTTTAGGGCTATTTTTGCAGGACGATATCACCCTGTTAAATGGTGATTTAAACCTGATTGGCGGCCTACGTTATGACTATTTCCGTAACAGCCCCGACCAACAACAAGCGATGGAAGCAGGTAAAGATCCAGCCGACTTTGCGGTAATGAGCGACACCTTTTGGTCACCCAAAGTGGGGCTCGTTTATAAACTTACCGACACAGTGAGTGCCTACGCCCAATATGCCTATGGCTATAAAATGCCTACGCCCGATCAAAAATGGGGTGAGTTAGAGGTCGATGGCGGCTCGATGACTGATGTGATCATTCAAGCCAACTATGACTTAAAGTCTGAGCAATCCCACACCTGGGAACTGGGTATCCGCGGCAATCATGCAGATACTCAATATGAGCTCACCACCTTCTACACCCACGCGGTCGACTTTATTGATTGGCAATATGTCAGCTTTAAACCGCCAGTGTTTGGTCCGGTGATGCAGCCCATGGAGTTCAAATACCAGTACTTCAACCGCGATCAAGTGACACTCTATGGCGCAGAGGCCCAAGCCAACCATTGGCTGACAGATTCTATCGAGCTATGGGGCAATATCGCTTATACCCATGGAACCGATGAAAACGGTCAATACCTTAACAGCGTTAGCCCGCTAAAAGGCAACCTAGGGGTGAATTGGTATAGCGATATTGGTGGAATGGAAACCGATATTGGCGCAGTAGTACGCTGGGCCGATAAGATGGACCGCACCCACGATATCAACCTGACCATCGATGATATTTGCGTAATGGGCCAATGTATTCCTAAAGAAAGCTTTAACGAAGTCTACAACACCGCCGGTTACGCCGTGTTTGACTTAACCATGGGCCTGCACGTTACCGACAATCTGCATCTGCGTGCTGGGGTGTATAACCTGTTTGATAAGGAATATGTTGACTACGCCGATGTGGCTGGCCAATCCGTGTTCTTACTCAATAGCACCATGAACTTGCAAAAGGATGATTTCACCCAACCAGGGCGTTATTTCAACCTAAGTGTGAATTATCAGTTTTAATTCAAGCGGTTGTACTTGCTAAACATTCCCCGGTGTTTACCGGGGAATGTTTAGCAATCTCTCTGAGCCATACACTCAATCAAAATCGCGGCTTCATCCCCTGATGTGTAATCAAGCGCTCGCAACAACAATGACTCATTTTATCGCGTATGCAGGGTTGCGGTGTTATCGAGCTGGCCATTGGCATCAACCCGCACCAGTACTGAATGGTCTTTGGATAATTTAACAAACTTTATCTGTTCTGCTTCAGGCTGTTGCCAGTTAAGGATAAAGAGCGAAGCGTTTTCATCCTGCTCAAAGCCGCGCTCGGTATTCAACTCCCCAAATGTTACCAAGCCATCAACGGTCATTCGATATTGGTTGCCTTGACCAATAATTTCCAGCGTGACGGGCTTAGTATTGATGACGCCACGGTATACCACGCCATCAAATTTATCGTAGGCGGTATTATCCGCGCGGTGCTCACACTGACCTGAATGTTGTTCAGAGCCGCTGACAGGCTGACAGTGATTAGCTTCGCTCACCTCAGCTTGCTGGGCATATCCCCATGCTGGCAATAACACCAGCACGCCAATAAGAGATGCTATTTTTCTGCGATTTATCAATGCCATTCCTATCAACGCCATTTCCAGCCGTGTCGTCGCTATAAGCCGATGGCAATGATGCTAACCGCTTAACTTACTCTTGTCAGCAAGCAAACGGCTAGCCGCACTAATTTGCACTGAGGTTGGGGATCTCTTGCTGACTATAAAACAGCGCCACATCCTGTAATTGCTCGGCAGTCAACGCACTGACCTGTGATTGCATTAACGGATCTAGGCGTAAGCCCGCTTTGAAATCGACTAACTGCTTATTAAGGTAAGCCGGTTTTTGCCCCCTTAAATTAGGGAATTGCTTGGCCATGGCGATCATCGCCAGCCCATGGCATGACTCACATTGAGCCGTGGCCAGCGCCTTACCACGCTCGATATCGGCTGGATAACCTTCGGCATAAACCGCTGTGGATAAGCCGCACAGGACAAGCAAACTGACGATAAACGTTTTCATTGAGATCCCTTAGCGGCAGGTTTAGCTGGCGGTGGTAACTGGCTTGCGTCAAGGGGCAAACGCCTAAAGAGGGTCATATCCATTTCAGCTTGACCATAATAGGTACTGAGGTAGCTCAACGTCGGCTCCCACGTATCCGACAAGTCCCATAAGCCTTGGGTATCCACCATCCACTGCAAGGTTTCTTTCCAAAAGGCTTTATCACCGCGATTTTGGGTAACAATCATACTGGTGTGACAGGCATTACATTGATAATTAACCAACTCCCAACCGGGCGCCATAATAAGGCCCGATTGAGGGTCCACGGGATACTCGGTGGCGAACGACGCCCCAGTGAAAAGCAGCCCACACATGATCAGCTTATTGACATACGCTCTCATCACACCACCCTAACGGCAATACGGTGGCAACCATTAAACATATATCCCTTAGGGTTCCATTGTGGCTGTACAACCGGTTGGCTATCACCTTCGCTATCGGTCGCTTTGGCCCAGATTTCGTAATAGCCCTGTGTTGGCAGCTGCAACTCAATGCTCCATTGCTGCCATGCGGTGGCGTTTTTCGGTTTTTGTAGCTCCGCGACAAACCAACGGGTGCCATAATCGTAACTCACTTCCACCTTCACCACTTCGCGCACGCCTGCCCACGCATGGCCCGCAACCGTTAGTTTTTGCCCTTGAGCCAGTTCAGTGCCGGATTGCGGTTGAGTGATCAAAGACTTCACGATCATTTCTTCAATAATTCGATAGTCTTTTTCAGCAACCGTCTCACCGGGTGCAATGGGATATTTAGGTACTTGATACGCTGGCGCTTCCATTTTATGCCCGTCGTGGACTTTATTACGCACACTGATCCCCGTTGCCGCTTTTTGCGAAACCGATCCCGGCCGGCCACCAAATACGATACGTAGGGGATAACCATGCAGGTAAGGAATATCCTCACCATTCATCGACCATGCGATTAGCCCAAGCTCTTCGAGCGCCGCCTTGATAGGAACACCGCGGGAAATGGCCTCACCTTTTCCGCTCAAATGTACATCAGCCCCGTGGTGGCCGGTGTAAACCGCATCGGCTTTAACACCACAATCCTTAAGCACATCGCTCACCAACACACCTGTCCACTCGGAACAAAATACTGCTGAGTTATTCCACTGATTGCCCTTAGTACTCGGGAAAAAGCCCGCGCGACTATTGCCGCCACATTCAATCAATAACTGTAAGGTGTAATGTTTAAAGCGGCGCTTTAACTCATCAATGGTGTAGGTTTTAGGGGTGATAACCGACTCGCCATCCACTTTAAAAGTCCAGGTTTTAGCATCCAGCGTCTTAAAATCAGGCACTATGCCATTCCAGCGGATAAACGAAACATCGGCAGGCGTCACCGAAGGCGCGAGCATATGCTCTGGCGGATAGGCATTCAGCGGGTTAGTGTTTAATACTTTGAAATAGCTCGGTAAGTCCTCAGCCTTAGTCCAGGTTAATGCCGAAATATCCAAAGCACTCACCCCAGCAGGAAGCTTATCGGCAAATACCCACTTAACCGGCAGCGCGGATAACACCGACGTCGCTACCGCACCTTTTATAAAAACTCGACGATTAAGATCCATGTTATTTATCCTTTCCGAGGTAAAAGTATTCCGCCATCTGCTGCATATCCGCCTCACTCAACAACTGAGCGACTTTAGTCATAGTGGGGTCTTGGCGCGTGCCAGCCTTAAAGGCTCGAAGCTGCTTCAACAGATAATCCGAGTTTTGCCATCCAATATTCGGAATATGTTCAAAACGACTCATGCCAGACTTGCCATGGCAGGCCTTGCACATATTCAATAATTTATTGCTCTCATCGGCGTGGGTGACCACCGGCAACAAAAGCATCAGCACACCCGCCGAATAAATCACTCGCAGCAACATCCATTATTCTCTTCAGTTAGTGTTCATCACGACGACTGTCATTGAACGTAGCCATTCAGATAACATTAAGTTACATCAATGCTTATCGAGGTTCACATTCAATACAATTGAGTCAAAAGCTCAAGAGAAGTGACTTGTATTAGTAAGTAGTAAAATTTCAAGCCATTGATTAGATAAAGAAGATAGTTTATGGCCTTATGGCCAAGGGGAGTTAAAGTCGTGGGGCTTCACCCCCTGATTTTTTAATCAAGAGTCGACCAAGGAGGACTGCTCGTCCTATCAAAAACGTCCATGTTAAACTACCAGCTCGATATCCCTATCTCGCGCTCAAAACGGCCGTTGGCCTTCGCCCTTGGATGCTCCAAGACGCCCCTAACGGAGTAAGCGTTCTTATGCTATCGCGTCAGACACTCGTGAACTTCTGTCACTTTGGTGTTGTCTGCGATTTACTGAAAAACAAATGAATGTTCCATTTTGGGCTAATGCAAAACTAGCAGAGTGATTCCTTCTATATCTTTAGAAAATTAACAATCGGGGCTCGTTTAAAATCCAAGAGATAACTTTTCCTTGGCAACAGGTCACTATTGCCGCTGTTCATCATATGCTGTACGCTAAGTTAAATTTTGATTAATAAACAATGCTTAAGCTGTTACTTAATCAATGCCTATTTAGTGTTAACGATAAATTCGTTGATTAAAATGGCGATAAAATGAGTCAGGGAAGATCCGCTCGACAAAGCGAACAAGGCAAGGACAAGCACTCTACACCTCTCCTTAAAGATGCTCCCCCTCAGTACCAATTGTGATTCAGTTTAAGGTTTCACCAACCACAAGCTGATAGCTTTATTATTGTTTTTATTAAAATTTATCATCTATGTGCTTTCTGGTAGCAAGTGCCATGGGCGGTAGCGTGCTTATGAATGAGTAAAACAACCACATTCGTTGGAACCCACATGCAGAATAAAGAAAAAATTGCGGTGTTTATTGATGCCGATAATGCGCCAGCCAGAAAGTTTGATGTGGTACTCGCTGAGCTTGCAAAACACGGTCTCATCAGTATTCGAAAGGCCTATGGGAATTGGAAAAGCCCGAACCTAAAGCCATGGGAAGATATCCTGCATGAATATGCCATTCAGCCTATTCAACAATTCGATTTAACTAAGGGTAAAAATGCCAGCGATATCGCTTTAGTGATTGATGCTATGGACATTCTTTACACAAAGGATATAGACATCATTTGCTTAATCTCTTCGGATTGCGACTTTACTCCCCTTGTGACCAGAGCCTTAGCCGATGGTAAAACCGTTTTTGGTTTCGGTGAACGTAAAGCACCAGCCGCTTTCGTAAATAGCTGCTCTCGCTTCCTCTACCTCGACGCAGAACCTGTAGTTGTCGCAGAAGAAATTGAAGTGATATCAGAAGTCACTCAGCCGCCACCAACTACACCAGACTCAGTTAGTAAAACCGAGCAAGCTCAGCCCAAAACCGCGACACCACAAAAATGCAATTTAAAAAGTGACACAAAACTGCTCAATATGTTGCGACAGGCCATAGAAGCAACCGAAGAGGAAGATGGTTGGGCACAACTCGGCCCAATTGGGTCTCATATCTCAAATCACAGCTCTTTCGATCAGCGAAACTATGGATTTAAAAAACTCAGCGATCTCTTTGCCGCAATCGATCTCTTCGAAATGCGTAAAACCCACGGCTCAGTACTATGGGTAAGAGATATCAAACGCGCAAAGAAAAATGGGAAGTAAAAATAAGATTAATTAACTCAATTGATTTGAGATTTTGCATTATGAAATTTGACCATCTGCTATCAAACACACAGTCTTTAATGAATCAGATCTACTGGTTCCAGCAAAACATAAGCTACCCAGCGGGAGCCTCACACAGAGGTGTCTCAATAAAATATGTTGATATACAGGAAAGACGCTCTAGCTTTATACGTGAGCTGAAAAGCACGGCATTAAATTGGGTTTACTCGACTGAAAAATATAATCAGTTATTCGCTCAAGAGATGCAAGCAAGAAATGGAGATGTTCAAAACACTTGCTCCTACCTAATGCAAGTTGCTGATCATAAGTTCAGGAAGGGATGTCCTCAAGGCCAATATGGAGAGCTTCTTCTATTCAATTTCATTCAACATTTCTTCCGTGCCCCTCCACTATTAAGAAAAATGTCATTAACCACAAATCCTGGTTTAGAAAGGCATGGTGCTGATGCGATTCATTATCGTGAAGACAATATAAGTCAATGTTTTATCCTTGGAGAGTCTAAATGCTATGAATCAAAATATAAATTCAATGAAGCCTTACAATCTTCAGTTAATAGCATAGTAACTTCTTTTGAAAACATTGAAGATGAATTGATTTTGTACCAACTAGATGACTTTATAGACCCTAACCTTCAAGAAATCGCGAGGAAGCTAAAAGATGGCACTTTGGCTTCGCCTCGCTTTGAATTAGTTTGCCTAATAGCATATGAAGAGACTCAAAATATTGATGGACATAGCCAAGCTGAGATTCAGGAAAATATTGAAGAGTGCCTTGCTTACCGATGGAAAAACGTGAATAACAACCTATACGCATCGGTTCGTTCTCCGATTATAGAGCGGATTCACTACGTAGTTTTTCCAACTTGGTCACTCAGTGACTTACTTAATGAATTTTAAGGTGTATGAGCTTATGACAGATAGAACTATCATTAGGGAATTACTTGAAATTGAGCTCAATAACTTTGCAATAAAAATCAATTTAATTAATTCAGAATATAAAAATATACCTTACCATCTTTGCATTGCAGCTCTTAACCTTCTCAAAGATATTTCGAATAAAGATGATTCAGATTTAAATCGACAAATTGCCATCTGCATTATTTCACTACTTTGGACGCATTCCGAAGAGTCTATAAAGGATAATCTTAGACAAATAATTACTCCAATCTTGTCAACTATGGGCTTTTCTCCTAGTGCGATGATGCTCGACAAACAACTACAAGAAGCGGGTGTTTATTCGCCAATAAGCAGTTATATAGACAAATTAAGAGTATTAATTCATGATAGAAAAAACCAAATTAATATTGGCAAAAAAGTATACACGCTTACTGGATTTCAATCAGAGCTTTGGCGAGCTATTGAGGATAATAAATTAATAGGTATATCTGCTCCAACTTCTGCCGGAAAGTCATTCCTTATATATCTTAAATTAATTGACATGCTAAAACGAGGTGCTCGCAAATTTGTTTATGTTGTACCAACATTGAGTTTAATTAGTCAGGTTACAGCAGATATATCAAAGCTAATGCGTGAGCATGAAATAATAGGCATTGATGTATTAAACTCGTATGAGGAAGGATTGGATGAGTTCATATATGTAGTGACTCAAGAGAGAGCTATTTCATTATTCTCTGAATCAAGAGTTAGCAATTTAAATATGCTTGTTGTGGATGAAATTCAAAACATCGAGAAGGTGGCTAATGAGGGAGAAGACCGTTCAAAAGTATTGTATGATGTTTTGATTGACGTACGAAATGATGCTGATGTTGACAAAATAATCCTAAGTGGCCCCAGACTCAAAAATATTGGAGGCTTAGGCTTTAGAATTTTTGGACAGATATCTGAGGAAATGCAAACTGACTCCCCACCAGTATTAAGCCTTACCTATTCAATATCCGAAAAGAAAGGAACTTATCTACTAAACCTGTATTCAACTCTTTTTGACGTGCCACTACAAAAGGTAATTGAAAACTCTAATCACATTAATGGACTAGGGCAAGTACAATACACACAGAAGTTTAACGAATACCTACACAAGACTATCTCTTGTCTATCAGATGATGTGAATGTTGTTTTTTCCCCAACATCTACACAAGCCAGGAAATCGGCTGAACAGTTTTCAAAATATAAAAATCCATCTGAAAGCAATGTATTACAGAGTTTATCTAATTACCTAAAGGACTCCGTCCATTCTAAGTATGAATTAGCAAAAATTGTAAAGTCTGGCGTAGCATACCATACTGGAAAAACTCCAATGCATGTCAGAAAAAGCATAGAGTATGCTACCTCTTCACAATATATTAAATATCTTTTTTGCACCACAACATTAATGCAAGGAGTTAATCTTCCTGCAAAAAACGTAATAATTCGCAATCCC
This sequence comes from Shewanella sp. Sh95, assembly GCF_001308045.1. Classification (NCBI taxonomy): domain Bacteria; kingdom Pseudomonadati; phylum Pseudomonadota; class Gammaproteobacteria; order Alteromonadales; family Shewanellaceae; genus Shewanella; species Shewanella sp. Sh95. The sequence goes on along the minus strand of NZ_LGYY01000019.1, from coordinate 1,136 downwards.
AATCTTTTTACTAAAAGAAAACAAGAGAATATCAGCTTATCTGCTTACGAATTTGCAAACTTAAGAGGAAGAGCAGGAAGGCTACTAACTGATTTCATAGGTAGAACTATCGTTTTGGATGAAGGTTCTTTTAGTGCAGCAAATGAGGAAAGTAGCAGTCCTTCACTATTTCCAGAAGAATATAAAGACATTCGTACCGGGTATCAAGATATCTATGCAATGCATTCTGATTTCGTAGACGATATTTTATATGGAGATCATGTAGTTGATGGAGCACCATCGAAAGCTCTGATTACACATATAAGACAAATTCTATATAGGCACGGTAAAGAGAAAGGAACCTCACGTCTCAAGGATGTTGGAATTTACTTACCACCAGATCTTGCTATAAATGTGATGGATGGTCTAGATAAATTAAAAGTTGAAAGAGAACTTGTATTAGCTAATAGATACTGGGATCCTGTCGACCTTGAGAAACTAACTCAAATATACCACGCTCACCATCAGCCTCTCGCAACAAATGTTTTTGAACCAAGCATGTATCAAGGTTTTTTGCATTGGATGACAGTCATGCGCTCGGAATTCCCTTATTATTTTAATCGCTATCTTGGAAAAGTCGACAATGACTTATATATGTACGGTATTGCAAAAAGTGCCGAGAATTGGGTACGAGAAAAGCCACTCAATGAAATATTACATACTAGATTTAGCTCCAATGAGGAATCAATTGATGACAAGATAGATTCGGAAATAGAAAAATTGGGTAAGCATGTTAGCTATGGACTGCCCATGCTTTTAAAACCAATTGCAGATCTAGGGCGACAAAATTCAAGTATAATATCCATTATTGAATTGGGCCTACATACTCCTCTGGCAAGATATCTTTCAGATAGAGGGGTACCTCGGGAAACCGCAATAAAGATCAGCAGACTTCATTCATCGAAAAATGAGTTTAATAAAGGTAGAGTCAGACGAATGTTAAATTATTGGGAGCTTCAGCATGTCCAGCACTGAAGGATCCCCTCATAAATCAGCCATAGCATAGCCATATTTGAGCAACTGATTGGCGAATAATACCCAGGCCGCCAGCAATTCTTTCTCCGTGATTTGATAATCAGGCCGCTGAGTCCCTCCAA
>NZ_LGYY01000037.1:0-18399 GCF_001308045.1 Shewanella sp. Sh95 | reverse complement strand
TTGTATTGCTTCCAGTTGATTGTTTTATAGCGAGGTTTTGACACGATTGATGGGTGAGTTGATAGGCTATGCCGATCAGATCACCAGCTATGGTTTTAGTTCAACTGATTTAGGAAACAAAGCCTCACTTAGCTAACCTATGAACGGTAAATTATCTAATCATATTATCGGATGCAGATTTACCGACGCGCAATCGAATAAACTGTCCTCGCATCAGCATTTTGTAACAATGCTTGAATCCAAGTTTTGCCATAATCGACTTTAGTTAACTCATAAAAATAAAATTTACATATTTTTCAATACATAAAGGTTATAAGAAAAAATATTTTCAAAAATTTTCTATTTTTGCTGAACTAATTTCACGCCCTTGAGTCAGATATTATGAACCGAATCTTTGCAATGAGTTTCTTCGTTCATCATCATTCTCCTTTAGATGGTTTCTAGCGCGACCGTCCCCAGATTCCGAATTGGAATTTACAGCAACCTAATTAGGTTGCTTTTTTTATGCCCATTTTCAGTCGTAAGTGCCAACTAGTAATCACCTAGCATGATAACCCCATACTGACGTTGGTGGTTTAAGTCCCCAAAACAAAAAGGGCCTCCGAAGAGGCCCTTAAGGTTTAGCGGTTTAGCATTAGAGGCGGATGCCTAACTGTTCTAAATCTTTAGCAACGACGCTCTTAGGCAGAGTCACATAACCGTCTTTTTCTACCACTTGCTGACCTTGCTTAGACAGCACGTAACGGATGAATTCTTTTTCCATTGGTGCTAAGTCTTTGTTTGGCTGCTTGTTCACGTACACATATAAGTAACGTGATAATGGGTAAGTACCGTTAGCGGCGTTTTCTGCAGTCGCTTCGATAAACTCGTTACCTTTCTTCGCGATGGCAACGGCTTTCACACCAGCAGTTTTGTAACCGATACCTGAGTAACCGATAGCGTTCAGTGATTGAGACACTGACTGAACTACAGAAGCAGAGCCTGGTTGTTCGTTTACGTTGGCCTTGAAGTCACCTTTACACAGAGCGTGCTCTTTAAAGTAACCGTAAGTACCAGATACTGAGTTACGGCCATATAACTGTACGTCTTTAGCTGACCAGTTACCGTCAAGGCCTAAATCGCCCCAACGTTGGATGTCGCTGCTACCACATTTGTGAGTAGAAGAGAAAATACCGTCAACTTGTTCGACAGTTAAGCCTTTGATTGGGTTATCTTTGTGTACGAACACAGCTAAAGCGTCAATCGCAACACGAACTGCAGTTGGCTTGTAACCGTAGTGTTTTTCGAAGGCTTCTTCTTCATTAGGCTTCATCTTGCGGCTCATTGGGCCGAATTGTGAAGTACCTTCAGTTAATGCTGGTGGCGCAGTAGAAGAACCAGCTGCTTGAATTTGGATATTTACGTTAGGGTACATCTGTTTAAATTCTTCAGCCCACAGTGTCATCATATTGGCTAAAGTATCTGAACCTACAGAGGAAAGGTTGCCCGATACCCCACTTGCTTTCTCGTATGTTGGCAGAGATTGATCAACAGATGCCATTGCAGTGGCAGAGAATACACCAGCGGCAGTAAGAGTCATCGCGCCGACAAGCTTTTTCAGTTTCATTATGTGCTCCAGTAATAAGCTAACTAATTTGTAACTTAAGTTTCTTCAGACGCAGCCAGTATCAATCGCTACAATGACAATTCTATGTCCAAGATATGACACTTAGATGACAAAACACCTTTTTATAAAAAATCCGCCGATTCAAACCCGATAAAAAAACAGGCCATAATGGCCTGTTTTTAATATAAAAAATAACGTTACATTAAATAGCAATTATTTTTTACGTTCAATCAAATGCTGCGGGATCACAAAGCTGAAAGTGCTACCCTTTCCTAATTCACTGCTGATATTAAGCTCACTGTGATGATGACTTAACGCATGTTTCACAATGGCTAAACCAAGGCCGCTGCCCCCCGTTTGCCGTGAGCGCGCGCTGTCAACTCGATAAAAACGCTCGGTTAAGCGATTGATATGCTGCGGTGCAATCCCTTCCCCGGTATCTGTCACACTGAAGAGACCGCCAGTAGCAACGCTACGCCACTGCACCGTAATCTTGCCACCAGGCTCAGTGTAACGAATCGCATTAGAAATCAGGTTAGAGCAAGCACTTCTAAGCTGTAACTCATTGCCATGGGAATCTAATCCCGACTCACAATGGAAACTTAACTCATATTTATCCTGCGCTAATGCCTTAGCTTCTTCCTTTAAGACTTCCATTAGCTGCGACATGTTTACCGTGTTCTCAAGATTAATATCCACTGCATCTTCGATACGCGATAACACCAGTAATTGTTCGACCATCGACTGCATTCGCCGAGTCTGCTGCTGCATTAAGGCTAAGGGTTTAGCGTTCATCGAATCGGGTTCCGCCATGCTTTGCATCATCTCTAAATAGCCCTGCAATACAGTGAGCGGGGTTTTGAGTTCGTGTGACACATTGGCGACAAATTCTTTACGCATGCCTTCGAGTTGTCTTATCCGTGTAATATCGCGGGCAATCAACAGTAACTGCCGATCGCCATAGGCCATGATACGAATTTCGAGTAAACGCCGCTCCGATACTGGCGAAGCCAGCTCTAAGGGTTCCTTATATTCAGCCGCTTTGATATAGGCAGAAAAATCGGGATGACGAATTAAATTATCGATTCGTTGACCATTATCCTGTGGCCAAACGAATCCCAACATCAGCTGAGCTAATTTATTACACCATAAGATATTATGCTCTGAGTCGAGCACGACTGCTGCATCGGGTAAGGCTTCAGCGCCTTGACGGAAACGCCCAAGTAGAGCCGCCAATTGACCGACTCGGCGACGATTTTTACCTTGCAGGCGGTAAATACCATTAAATACGCCTTCCCAACTGCCAGTGCCTTGGGGAGGCGTTAATTTTCTATCTCGCCATAACCAAAAATTAAGTCGCGCTAACTGACGGTAATGCCAGAACACTAGCCCTAGCAATCCAATGATCAGTATCCAGAGGGGTTTCCCTACCAATAAACCAATGAGCAAACAAAGCAGTAAAAATACGGCTAAGCGCGTAAACAACCGGTACCCTGAATAAGAGTCAAACATAAATAAACCCAAACATCAGGCTAAATAAGAGGAGCACAAGATAGCCGAAAAGCTAACTTGTGCCTATCTCTTATTTGGCACTAACTACGTGTTGAGAAGCGATAACCCGCACCACGAACCGTTTGAATGAGACGATCATGGCCCGACTCTTCAACCGCTTTACGTAGGCGGCGAATATGCACATCAACGGTTCGGTCTTCGACATATACGTTTGTGCCCCACACATTATCAAGCAGCTGTTCGCGGCTATAGACACGTTCTGGGTGTGTCATAAAAAAGTGTAACAATCGAAATTCTGTGGGCCCCATATCGAGTACAGTATCGCCAACACTTACCCTGTGACTCACGGGGTCGAGTAACAATCCTTGTACGTCAATCGTTTCTTCAAGACGGGTCGGCGCGCTACGGCGTAGCACCGCTTTGATACGTGCCACCAACTCCTTGGGTGAGAAAGGTTTAGTGATATAGTCATCGGCGCCCACTTCGAGGCCCTTAACCTTATCTTCCTCTTCTCCACGGGCAGTGAGCATAATAATGGGGATCTGACGGGTAAACTCATCCTGCTTGAGGCGTTTAGCCAATTGAATACCGCTTCCTCCAGGAAACATCCAATCCAACAAAATCAGATCGGGGTAAGGCTCCTTTAGCAGCGCAATGGCCGAATCAAAATCTTCTGCTGCAGAGGTGGTAAACCCATGCTGTTCCATTACAAAAGTCAGCATCTCGCGGATGGCTAACTCGTCTTCTACTATCAATATCCTTGCAGTCATAGGTGATTTTCTGTCAGTGAATGTCAACACGGCTATTATTAGTCATTTTTATTACAGATTTATGAATAAGTGTGCCGCACAAGCTATATAGTAGCGATAATTGTCATATTAAGTTTATATAACTGTTTGTTTATCGCAATAAAAAAGGAAGCCGAAGCTTCCTTAATTCAATCTTAATACTGAGATTAGAACTTGTGTTCTAAACCAACAGCGATGTATTTATCATCATCTGTATTCGCTTCTAAAGAGCGGTTGGTATAGAAAGCAAACACTTTAGTCGGCTTGCCTAAGCTGTAATCCGCACCCACTGACCATGAATCACCTAAGTCTTCCATGTCTTGATATTGAGCTTTTAATGTCACAGCATTGATATCATAAGCAGCACTTAACAGGTAGCCAGTCGCACTGTCTGCAGACACCTCAACTGGTTCGCCCGTTGTTGCATTGTATTTGTACGTTTGTTCCTGCTGCTGATACATACCACCCAACTTGATGCCAGCTAACTTGGCTTGTAAGCTAGCGCGCACGATTTCATATCCAGACACATCAGAATCGTAGGCAAGGGCTGCATAGACAGCGGTTTTCTTTAACTTAGCGTCACCATACATGGCGGCAGCACTGAAACCATCTTGAGCAAATTGACTTTTAACATCATTACCTTCCGCAACATAAGTGACACCAAACACAAAGTCACCAAAGGAAGGGGTTAAGTAAGTTGCCGTTTGCGCAGCACGAACTTCACCTTTAAACAATTTAGCCAGGTCACCAGAATTCATAAAGTCATTGAATTGGTCAACACCACCTTGAGAAATCTTCAGCAAAGTATCGTTACGACCAACAGAGAACGAACCAAAGTCGCCTTTTAAACCAACAAATTGATTACGCGCAGTAAAGTTGTCGCTTGATGCATTACCAGTATCTACTTGATACTCAACAGTATAGAAAGCGGTAAGTGAACTTGATAATTCGAAATCACCCTTCACACCAAAACGAGAAGCATTACTTTGAATAGTTGTTGTAGAATCACCTTTCTCATCATTTGATTGAGCGGTAACGTTCAACTTACCATAAACAGTCAGTGGCTCAGCGGCATAAGCAGAAGCCAGAGTTGCAGAAGCTAGCGCAGAAGCAAGTAGAGTTTTACAAAAAACGTTCATCATTTAATCCTTTCGACGTTATGTTCGTCTTGGTTATTGGTTTGGAACGACCGAAAGTTTGCAATGAATCTGTTTCAGTTTTATTTCAATTGTGACAACTTGGGTCAGCCACCTCGAAACCGCACTCCCCTTGAAAGATAAAACCGAGGCATACCAAGGGTTACAGGCAGATTTTTTTCAATGTTACATTTTGATGAATTCTGCAACCGGGGCAAAATTTAACGATTTAAGGTAGGTTTACCCCGCTGCAACTATGCCGTAAACTGCGACTTTATTTTTCCAATGAGCGCATCTTATGTGGTTTAAAAATCTTACTCTTTACCGTTTCAATAAACCTTTTTCCATCGAGACAGAAGCACTTGAAACCGCACTCGCCGATTTCACATTTTCCCCGTGCGGCAGCCAAGACGTCAGCAAATTTGGTTTTTCCAATGCCTTAGGTAAACAAGGCAGCACCTTAGTGCACAGCGCCAACAATCGTCACCTTATTTGTGTCACTAAAGAAGAAAAAATTCTGCCAGGCCAAGTGATTAAAGAATCATTAGAAGAAAAAGTGGCGCAAATTGAAAACGAAGAAAATCGTAAACTTGCCAAAAAAGAAAAAGATGCGCTGAAAGATGAAATCATCACTAGCCTATTACCACGCGCCTTTTCACGTCGCAGCCAAACTCGCGCGCTGATTTTACCTGAGCTGGAAATGATCCTCGTTGATAGCTCTAGCGCCACTAAGGCCGAAGAATTATTAGCCTTATTACGTAAGGCCTTAGGCAGCTTGCCTGTGATCCCATTAAGCTTTAAAGCGCCAGTTGAATCCAACCTCACTCAATGGTTAAAGGATGGCAGCGCACCATTACCCTTTGAAATGCAAGATGAAGCCGAGTTGAAATCGGCCGCCGATGAAGGCGGTATCGTACGCTTTAAGCAGCAAGATCTGAAAGAAGATGAAGTACTTGCCCACCTCGAAACCGGTAAAGAAGTGCATAAGCTCGCCCTGCACTTTGGCCAATCAATCGCGCTACTGCTGCAATCCGATGCCAGCGTAAAACGCTTAAAATTCTCCGAAGAATTTAGAGCGGGTAATGATGAGCTAGGGAATGAAGATCCAATGGCGCGTCTCGATGCCGACTTTGCCTTAATGGGCAGTGAGTTAGTGGCGCTGATGCACGCACTGGTTTCGGCATTAGGCGGCCTTGAAGAGACTCAAGCTTAACGCTTAAGCAAGCAGATAAAGTACAGCCATATTTAGCGAAAGCGCCAACCGAGCTTAAGCTAAATCAAACGAAATAATGTATAAAGGCGCCGCAGTTGAACTTAGTTCACTGCGGCGCCTTTTTAGTATCGATGACTGAATTAATACATTAGGAGCGATTCAAGTAAGCCAACCTTAATTGCCGCCACTCACTCAAATCGCAAACGAACTAGCTTTTCGTCAGCAGCTCACCCTTATTATCGAACGGCCAATCAATGCCAAGCCAAGCTTTGAAGAAGGCTTTTTGCTGCTTAGTCGCCTTCGCATCGCCTTTTAGCACTAGCTTACCGCTTTGTTTCTCACCTAAGGTTAACGCCACTTGCTTGATTTTGTCGTTGTTAAATAAGGTGATTTCGACTTTATCACCCACTTTAAAGTCTTTGATGCGTTTATCAAAACCTTGTGCCGTGACCTTTAAGCCATTAATCGCGAGGATCTCATCCCCTGCCACGATACCGGCCTGCCACGCGGGGCCATTACGCAAGACTTGAGAAAGCACTAAAGAGCCATGTTCGCTGCTTAAAGTCATACCCGTAAAAGGCTCAGCTTTAGAGTCTTTACCATAGGACATGACTAAACCGGCCTGAGACAACAGGCTTGAAAACTCAAGACTCAGCGGACTATTCACATGGCTCTGCCACCAGGGGCCATAATCCTTACCCGATAAGTCCTTCAGAATTTGCTGCACATCGGCCACAGTGTAACCCTTAGGCACGCGGTAATCCTGATAGAGTTTACGGTGTACATCGCGATATGAGTGGGCAAGATTCGAGTCGGTCAGCAGGGAGAAATCCAGCGCCAGTGAGGCTAGATAACCTTCAGAGTAAATATTCACACTATGGTTGATGGCATAATCACCACCCGTGCTGCTCCACTCCCCTAAACTGGCCTCGGCCACAGATTGAATTTCGCGCCCGGGTGTCAGCTCACTCTTCTCAATGCGTTTAGCAAGATCTTCTAAAAACTCCTTAGGCGTCATCACTCCAGCACGCAGCAGTAACTGACCTTGGAAATAACTGGTCGAGCCCTCAGCAATCCACAAAAGCTCGGTCATGTTTTCATGCTGATAATCGTAAGGGACCAAACCCGCTGGACGATAGGCTTTAACGTTCCAGGTATGAATAAACTCATGGGAGGCTGTGCTGATAAAGCGTAGATAGTCCTTACGCTCGCGAAAACTAAACCGGGGCAGTTGGATGACCGTCGAATTCAAATGTTCGGTTGCACCACTCGCACCGCTAGTGGCGTGCACCATATACACATAACGCTCAAAGGGATAACCATCCCAAATCGCCTTGGCTTGACCACTCAGCGCGGTTAAATCTTTCACCACCTTGTCGGCATCGTAGTTGCCTTCGCCCCACAGTACTAACTCATAGTCTCTACCATTGGCACTGAAGGTTTTGTGGGTGCTCACGCCGGTTTCGATGGGCGAATCAATCAACACATCATAATTAGGCGCCACAAAGGAATGCGCCGCGTTGCCTGACGACATACCCGAATAACTTTGCCAGTTTTCGGGAACCGTTAACTGTACTGCGACAGCATCGGCTCGAAATTGCGGGCTATACATAAATACGCCACTGGCATCTAAATAGGCGTGGGTAGCATCGATATGACGCACTCGTTGACCTAATTCATTGGCATAGAGCTGATAATTCACTGTCACGCTGGTGGGCTTATCGAGGGCTATTTGCCATTCACCGCTGGCAGTGCGTTTCCATGGCAGCGCGTTGCCTCGTGCATCGGTCGCGCTAAATAAACGCACACCGTCGGATAAAGGTAACACTTGGTATTTGCCCGTACGCCACACGGGGAGATTGACATTGAACTCACCCGCTTTAGCCTCGGGGAAGGTCACACTCACCTTCGCAAGGTGATGTTCCGGTTGGCTTAAATCAATTTTGTAATCCACATCGGCAAATACGTTAGCCGACCCTAATACACTTAATACCAAAATAGATAATCTACTGGGTTTCACTCTGACTTCCTTCCGTCTTCTGTTATTATGCTTCTTATATTTTTTCCAAGTATAACAAGTCGATGTAGCATCCTCATTAGGCGCTAACAAAAGCTAACAAAATAAGTTCCTTGACTTAGGGAATATAGGGCCACCTACACATGCATAAACTCATTGTTATTTTCGTGACCTTGTTAATATCTATTTCTTTTCAAACAAAGGCTGCCGATCTTGAGGCCGAAGAAATAGAATTGCGTGAAACGCCGCAGAAGATGTATGACAGACTTAACCAGTCCATCTCTTTTCCTATTGCCTTTAAGAATCGTGAACAATTTGAACGTGCCGCCCAAGAGCAAGGCTACAGCAGTGATGAATTCGAGCATATTCTGCAACTGCTTGCGCGGTTAAATCTCGAGCCAAATGTGAAATCCAAGGTTGGCTTTCAAGACGCCAATAGCCTGATTGAATTATTGGCAAGCATAGCGCAGACCCCCTTCGAACAAGCCACTGTCGCTATGCTCAAGGGGCGTTATATCGGCCGTACCGAACAAAAATACCAAGAGGCCATCGCATTTTATAATGAGGCGCTGACACGGATTAACGACAGTTATGATGTGGAATCCATGCTGCTAAAGCACACCATTCATGAACATTTAGGCGGATTGCACCTCGTCATCCGCCAAGATGTACCTGCGTTAATGCATTTTCATACCTACCGCGATATCGCCTATAAGCTTAGAAACGACTACCTTATCGCGGCGGCCGAATCGAAACTTGGGCATTATTACAATAAAAATCAACAACTCACTAAATCATTACAACACTATAGCGAAGCAATTCGCCTGTCTAATCGCTCCAATTATCCTTCGATGAAAACCCACCTGCAGCTGCAACTGGCGAAGGTGTATCGGGATTTAAAACAATGGGATGAAGCCTTAAAGAATGCCCATGAGGCTGCCGCAGGTTTTAAAAAACTGGGCAACGACACTTATTTATCAAGCTGTATGACGGTCATCGCCATGGTGTATGGCGAACAAGGTGATTGGAACCGCGCCATCGATTACTACCTGAATGCCCAGCAGCTCGACGCCAAACGCGGTAACTACATCGCGCAAGGGCTGAATTTTCACAATCTCGGCCAAGCCTATTCGCACCTACATGATGAGGTAAACGCCCTCAAATACTTATTAATGGCGAATCAGATATTCCAAGAAAAACAAAGCCATCACTATTTAGTCTATAACGAACTGCTTATCGGTGAGATTGCCCAATCGAAGGAAGATTGGCCGCTGATGATGAGCCATGCCGAGAATGCTTTGGCTCTCGCCAGCGATTTAAAATTGCAGGATGAGCAAAAATCGGCGCTGACACAAATCGCCCTGTCTGCGGAAAAGCTCAACGACCAAGCTAAAGTGATTAGCACACAAAAGCGCATTATCGAATTGAGCGAAGCACTCGAAAGCACAGCCAAAGATCCATCGGTTTCCGCCTCCGTGCTGGCCGAGCAGCAACTCAAGCTCGAACTCAGCATGTTGCAAGGCAAACTGAATGATGCGGTTGAAACCACTAAAAATACTAACAAATTGCTCGCCTTTAGTGGCCTGATTGCGACTGTACTCTTAGTGGGAATCATCATACTGCTCAATCAGCGCCGTAAGCACAAACGCCAAAACGCCATGCTGCAGCAGTTAAGCCTCGAAGAGCCTTTTACCCACCATCAGGGATATGCCGCGCTATTAAAGGATCTCGCCCAAAGCACAGCGAATGCGCCCACAACCGCCCTCGCCTTAATTGAATTTCGCGAGCATGTCAGTACCGATCTGAATCACGGCCAATATTTTGCCAATGCCATTACACGCCAATTAACCGACCATATCACTAATGGATTGTCGATGCCCGTGTATGTGATCCGTCAAGGCTTGTTTGCCGTAAGATTTACCGAGGCAGAAGAACCGCAGCGAGTATTACAAACACTGCGGGCACAACTGGATACCAAAGGCATGGGCTATCATTTTAATTTAGGCTGGATAAGTTTACCGCTATTGACCAAAGCGGAAATCAAAATAGCCCCTAAGTTACTGTTTGAAACCCTGCAAATGGCACTCGCGGGCGCGCGCAGTTTGCCGAATGACACTAGCCATTATGTGAGCCTTAGAGCCTTAGATTTTGTGCCACCGACACTCTTTGCCGATCCACTATTTTTACATCTCGAAAAAGGGATTGAACGCGGCCTGATAAGGGTCGACACCAGCGCAACCAAAGACGACATCATTTGGCCCTGCTGGGAAAATAACCAAGATCGACATTTATTAGAAAATATTTGATCAATATCGACAATTAATCATCGTGGCATGGGGAAAGCAATTTGCACTCTACCGCCATTGTTATAACATTAGAAGCATATGAGTTTACCGCTAATCTGGACAGAGGACGTCATGCTTGTTAGCCCTACAGAGTTAGGAAAATACTCCGGATGAAGGATTCCAACGCGACAGTGACACAGCTGGCATTGCTTCAGCAAAAACTTCACTCGGCAAAATTGGCCCTCGATGAAGTAAACGAAGACAGGAATGCTAAGTTACAAACACTACTCCAATTTATTGGCCATTTAAGTCTTGCCTGCAAAGGGCAGAATTTAGAACTGGATAATAAACTTGCCAAACTTCGCCACAATCTAAATACCTTTGAACGAGTCGATGAAGCATTGCCGGAATTGGTTGATGTTGAACGCCTGTTAAAGGGTCAGTACAACCACGTGATGGTGCAACTGGAAGAGAGTCGCACAGGGCTTGCTCAAGTCATTCGCCAAATCCAACGGGTTAACTCGGCGCCAGAAAAACTCAAAAAAGAAGTTAACTACTTCAAGCAAGATCTCTCTAAACCGTTCCACACTGTATGGGAATATATTCCTAAAGTTAAACAAATCATTGGCTTCTACGATACCATCCTGCAGCAACAGTTCAACGAGACTGAAAAGCTCGATGTCTTGCCTAAGCACAGGCAACTCGCCCACGAACTGGCGCAGATGATTTCGGAAATCGAATTTCGTAAAGATCAACGCGACCAAGTGCTGGTGATTAAAGAGCTGCTGGCATCAGAAGTCGAAATCGATACCTTGCTCGAAGCCTATCAAACCATTTTATCTTTGCTGCTCGATAACATCGCCCGCGAAAAATCGGCCTCGCAAGAGTTTTTATACGCCCTAAACGATGCTTTAGCCGCAGTGCGTGAAGTGGTGAGTGAATCCTATAATCACAACCAGCGTAGTTTCCAACTCAAAACCCAGCTTAATCGTGAAATCAATTCTCGAGTCGATAATGTGGGTGAAGCCATTATCGATACCGACGATATTGTCGACCTCAAAGCACGTTTAACCGAACAGCTCAATTCGATTCGCTCCGCCCTCGCCCGCAAAGAAGCCTTAGAACAACGCGAGCAAGCCTTACTGCGTAAATCGATGGAAACCATGCGCAAAGAGCTTAACGAGCTTAGCAATGAGGCCAATACCTACAAAGAACGACTTTTCGAACAACAAAAGCTCAATCTGCTGGACAGCCTAACTCAATTACCTAACCGTGCCGCCCTAGAAGAACGCATGGAGCTTGAGTATCGCAATTATCAACGTCATAAATCTCCGCTATGGATTGCGATTGCAGATATCGATCACTTTAAGAGCATCAATGACAGTTTTGGCCACAGTACTGGGGACAAAACCCTACAGGTCATCGCCATGGCATTAAAAAATTCTTTACGGGATACCGAGTTTGTCGCCCGCTACGGCGGTGAAGAATTTGTGCTCATTTTGCCAGATATTGACGATAACGATATCGCTCAACTTTTAAACAGAGTTAGAGAAAAAGTAAAAAATATTCCATTTAAATTTAAAAATCAGCGAATTACAGTTACAGTATCTATAGGGGCTGCACGAGTCATGGGCAATGAGCTCATACACGAAACCTTTGAGCGCGCCGATGCAGCACTCTACAAAGCAAAACATGAAAGCAGAGACAGGGTCGTGATTGACGTATAACTAAGTCAGACTATACGTCGCTTCTTATCACTCCTGTCGATACGAAGGAGTGATAAATGATAGTAAAAGTCAGCCCTAAGGGCAGCATGGATCAGCTTTCACAACTTGAAGTTGATCGCCTCAAAAAAAGCGCCAAAAGCGCCCTATATCAACTGTATCGTAACTGCTCACTCGCGGTACTCGCTGCGGGTTTAAAGACCGACAATTCTAAAGCACTATTCGAGCAATATCACGACTTCGACATCAATGTACTGCAACGCGAACGCGGGGTTAAGCTCGAGCTTATCAATCCACCGGAACAAGCCTTTGTTGATGGCCAAATTATCACTGGGATCCAAGAGCATTTATTTTCGGTGCTCAGAGATATTCTCTACATCAGCGACAAATACGACACCCTAAAACATATCAATTTAACAAATGCTAGCCACATTACTAACGTCGTGTTTGATATTTTGCGTAATGCCCGCGCCATTGCGCCCATGAAGGATCCTAATGTAGTGGTCTGCTGGGGCGGACACAGCATTAATGCCATCGAATACCAATATACCCGTGAAGTCGGTTATCAACTCGGCCTAAGGGAATTAGATATTTGCACTGGTTGCGGCCCAGGCGCAATGGAAGGCCCGATGAAGGGCGCAGCGATTGGTCACTCTAAACAACGGATTAAAAATGCCCGTTATATTGGCCTCACAGAGCCGAGTATTATCGCCGCTGAGCCGCCTAACCAAATCGTTAACGAGTTGGTGATCTTGCCCGATATCGAAAAACGCCTAGAAGCGTTTGTACGCTTAGGTCACGGCATTATTATCTTCCCCGGCGGTGCGGGTACAGCCGAAGAACTGCTGTATATACTGGGGATTTTGCTCAATAAAGAAAACCAACAAACGCCCTTCCCACTGGTATTAACTGGCCCCAGCGAAAGCGCAGATTATTTTATTAAAATTGATGAGTTTATCGCTGCAACCTTAGGGCCTGAAGCGCAGCAAAAATACCAAATCATTATTGATAATCCTGCCGAAGTCGCTCGGGTGATGAAGCAAGGCATGGAGCAAGTGAAAAACCATCGCCGTGCCACAGGAGATGCTTACCAATATCAATGGGGGCTAAAAATTGAGCCAGAATTTCAACTGCCCTTCACTCCCACCCATGAGGTAATGGCAAACTTAAATTTACATTTTCAAACCAACAAAGCGGAGCTTGCAGCCAACCTGCGCAAAGCCTTTTCGGGTATCGTAGCGGGTAATGTAAAATCTGACACCATCAAGCAAATTGAGCAATTAGGTCCCTTCCACATTAAAGGGGATCCGCATTTAATGGAGTTGATGGACAATTTGCTGGGGGCCTTTGTCGCCCAGCATAGGATGAAACTGCCGGGAAGCGCTTATGTTCCCTGCTATCAAATCGTGAAGTAAAACAAAAACCGCCAATGAATAAGTTTTTAATTATCGATGGTCTCAACTTAGTCCGCCGGATTTATGCGGCGATCCCAGATGAGAACGATATGGACAGTTTAACGGAGCGTGTGAGTGTCGCCTGCACTAAACTGCTGCGCATTCACCACCCAACCCATGTCGCTATCGTCTGGGATGGGGATGAGATCTCTTGGCGTAAACAGCTCTACCCTGATTATAAAAAGGGCCGTAAACCTATGCCTGAGCCACTGGCGGCGGGCTTAACGGCATTGCAAAAACACCTTAACAGTTTACAAATCCAATCAATTTATGCCGCTGCTGAGGCCGATGATGTTATCGCCACCCTTGCAATGAAAACCGCCAAAGCCCAAGGTGAAGCCATTATTGTGTCAACGGACAAAGGTTTTAGCCAACTCAATCATCCGCGGATCAGCCAGTGGGATCACTTTAATCAGCAATATCTCAACATCGCTGAGCTTGAACAAAAACTGGGAGTCGATCGCAGCCAATTTCTCGATTTAATGGCTCTTGCGGGTGATAGCGGCAATAAAATCCCCGGTATCGCAGGTATTGGCCCTAAATCGGCCGCCGAGTTACTCCGAACCTTTAGAACCTTAGCGACACTGTTTTCCTCGTTGTCCAATCTCGGCGCCAAACAAGCAAAAAAATTGGCAGAAGGCCGAGATATAGCACGCCTCAGTTATAAGTTAGCCCAACTACAAACCGATTTACCCTTAAACATCAACTTAAAAGATTTTCGGGTCAATAGCCCTATTCATACGCCACCCGTCGACTAGCGCCTCTTGTTAACACTAAGTTGCAATAAAGCCGTTTACCTCAGGTCATCAAAGGCGTATTTTATTCATTTGCCAAATAACACATTGGATATGCAAAGGAATTAGATTCAATGAAATCAAAAACCTCGGTTATTATTGGTAGCATATTTGCCGCCTATGTCGCCTTCGTCGCCGTAGTGGTGCTCGTATATGAGCCCACTCCAGATTAAATGGATTGGGAAGATAGGCAAGTCTATAACAGCCAGAAATTAAACGATTTAACACTCGGGCAAGATATTTCCGCCGTCAAAACCCTATTTGGTAAGGCCGATTTTACAGAGGCAAAATCCCTTAAGGATAGCCAGCTACAAGTGCTCTTTTATCGTACTCACCATCAAAAATCCGATGGCGTGACCAGCAAAGAAGAATGCACCCCGCTGATTTTTAAAGATAATAAACTCGTGGCCTGGGGCGATGATACCTATAAACAGTATCTCGAAGCCGGCACAGATATTGTTAGCCGCACCGCCAAAGAGGTCGAAAGCTCAAGCAAAAATTGATTTTGCTCTGATATCACCATCATCCCTAAGCTAAATATCCAAAGCTTATTAAGCTATCCCCCAAAATGGCAGTGTAAATCAATACATTGCCATTTATGTTACAGAACTGCTTAAAAGCGAGATAACTTTATTGTCAGGTGTGCAGGATGAATTGTCATTTTCCCCTGTGACACGCCACCCTTTTATTTCACAAAAAGCATCCATAAGGGCTCTACTAAAACCTAGATGTTTTAGAAGGTCACAGTTGCAACAATGACAATCTTTACGACCAATGAACTGTTCATCTGGCTAAAAGCTTTTTTGCCCCCAAACGAGAAAAGTTTGTCGTCAGGTGTGTAGGATGAATTGCCATTGTTTCCCCTGCGACACGCCATAAACTCATCCCTGAGAGCTCGACGGCGGCATCTGCAATACATGGAAGTGTAAATGCCGCGATTACATGGATGTGAAAGAGTGGCCATGTCGCCAACGGTCACTGTTGCAACAATAAAAATCTTTACGACCATTGAACTGTTCATCCGGCTAAAAGCTTTTTGCCCCAAAACAAGTCGGCTGAATCGGATATTGCGATATATGCATTGCCACTGTTTCCCCAGTGACACGCCGTGAATATATCCCTATAGGCTCGACGGCGGCATCCATGCCGCCAACGGTCACTGTTGTAACAGTGGCAATCTTAACGACCATTGAACTGTTCATCTGGCTAAAAGCTTTTGCCCCAAAGCGAGATAAGTTTGTCGTCAGGTGTGTAGGATGAATTGTCACTGTTTCCCCAGTGACACGCCGTCCTTTTATTTTACAAGAAGTATCCCTATAGGCTCGACGGCGACATCCATGTCGCCAACGGTCACTGTTGCAACAATGCCAATCCTAACTATCCCTCTAGCTGCTAGGTCAGCTAAAAAGATATTTGCCCCATTCCTAGTTAGCAAAGTAGTATCTAGCTCACTTTAACATCAGTATGTTGACTCAATTTTAGTAATGCTACAGAGTTACAAAAGGACTCTGACATTTATAATGTGTCTAACGGGCTAGTTGTTCCCGCAAAATGTTGGCCAAGTACATGTGTATAGATTTGTGTGGTACTAACGTCATTGTGGCCCAGTAACTCTTGAACACTTCTTATATCACGACCAGCTTGAAGTAAATGGGTTGCGAAGCTATGCCTAAACGTATGGCAGGTGACGCGTTTATTCATTTGAATATTACGCACGGCATTCCCGAGCGCTTTACGAATAACACTTTGATGTAAATGATGCCTGCAAAGTGTTCCTGTATAAGGATTGATACAGGTTGTGCTGGAAGGAAAAATAAACATCCACCCGTGTTGCCTAAACGCATTGGGATACTTACGTTCTAATGCATTTGGCAGAGATGGAC
Source organism: Shewanella sp. Sh95 (assembly GCF_001308045.1). Classification (NCBI taxonomy): domain Bacteria; kingdom Pseudomonadati; phylum Pseudomonadota; class Gammaproteobacteria; order Alteromonadales; family Shewanellaceae; genus Shewanella; species Shewanella sp. Sh95. Next base: position 1,987 of record NZ_LGYY01000037.1, on the reverse strand, counting down.
CTATCCCTTGCTGGTTATCATTCTGTTGAATTTTAATAGCCTTTTCAATATATGTAGTGAGCTTTTCTGCGCATCTATGGCTGAGGATGGTTTGCCTATCTTTATGTCCTTTACCGTCTCTAACGGTCAGCGAAGCTCTCACAATATCAATATCTTGGATACGTAACCTGAGGCATTCTGAAACTCTTAGTCCACTACCATAGAGTAGTTCTATTATTAGCCTATCGCGGCCATCAAGTTCATTTAATATTAGTGAGATTTCTGATGGGGATAACACTGTCGGTAAATGTCTCTGTTTAGTGGCATAGCAAAAACCTAAATCCCCAAGCTCATGGTGCAAATGCTTCTGATATAAATAGGCTAATGCGTTAAGTGCAATTTTTTGTGTGTTGATGGCCACATTTCGTTGATTGGCAAGGAAGGTTAAAAATTGTGTAACTTCTTCCGTTCCCATTGTTTCAGGGTGACGCTTGTTGTGAAAGTTAATAAAGGCCTTGATCCAATAGAGATAGGTTTTTTCCGTTCTAATACTGTAACCACGCATACGCATTTCTTCTTGAAGGCCGCTTAGAAATGGGCTTTTTAGACTCATGATAATCCTCGCTCTTAAATACTGTTATTTTATACAGTATTATTTAAAATTCCCGGATATCAAGGAAAATAGTGGAAAAATTTTGCGCGTTTGTACACGGACTAATTTATATAATTATTTTATTTCAATCAGTTATGTGCTTGCGATTTGAGATAATAGGTTTGGAAAACGCGCATGCGCGTTTTTCCAGATAGTATATTTGAAGAGAAGCTGATAAGTTATTTGCAATACAAGTAGTTAACTGTGCGCGTTTTTACTGGTCAAACGAGGTAAACGCGCATGCGCACTAATAAAATGTTAGCTGTATACTCAAACTCTACTTTTCAAAATGATTGGTACATAAAGGAAATGCTATGAAAAAACTAATACTGATTTTATCAATATATTTTTCTTCTTTTGTATGGGCTAACGAATCTGTCGGTGTCACAGCGGCAAAAGAGTGGCTCAGAATTGTCGATTCTGGTGAATACGCTGAAAGTTGGGAAAAGTCTGACTCTTTCTTCAAGTCCCAGCTAACTCAAGAAAAGTGGGCTGTAGCTCTGAAAGAGGTGCGCTCTCCATTGGGGGCAGTTGTTTCTCGAATAGAGCTGGGAGCTAAAGAGTATTCCACACTGCCAGGCGCACCTGATGGACAGTATCTGGTTATTCAGTTTCAAACTGATTTTCAGAACAAAAAAACGTCTACTGAAATATTGACTCTGAGCAAGAGTAGCGGGGACTGGCTCCCAATTGGCTATTTTATTAAATAAGTCTTGTCCCTCTACAGCTAACAAGGCGTTGCAACTCGCGCCTTCGGCGCTGGACAGTTTGTAAGTTGTGCCTTTGTGGTTTTGCTTCGCAAAAGTAATCCACAAATTCAAAACTTACAAACTGCCGTTGAACTTAGCGTTAGGTGACCGAGTTACCCATGATCAAAAAGTTACTATTATCGATCGCCGCATTTTTAATCCTTGGTATTGGCGCATTGGTCTATTTGGTTGCACCACATGTGGCAACGCCAAAGTTTATCGTCCAAAATAAAGCCAGCGTTCCCATTAAGGTTACGGCTCATTGGAGAGAGAAAATTAAGGACCTTGGCGAGCTTTCACCAGGCACTATGATTGAGTTCGAAGTTACTGATGAAGCTGCAATGGAATTTAAAGCTACATACCCAAATGGGCGAGTTGCTTCGAGTTTTCCTGCGGTTTATTTTACCTCAGGTACTTTAACAAATGCGGTTGTCACAGATTCCTCTATAGAGGTTATTACGCAGCTATGATCCAAGCACCTAATCGGGTAGCCGGAGGTATTTAGCCTCCAGCCCCCACACCACCCTGCATGCGGCTCCGCACAGGGCGGTTCATTTAGAACGCCTAACCTGTTTTCTGGTTCGGATAGTGAACCGCGATCCTTCCA
>NZ_LGYY01000192.1:0-18974 GCF_001308045.1 Shewanella sp. Sh95 | reverse complement strand
TGGAGGTACTCAGGCGGCCTGATTATCAAATCACGGAGAAAGAATTGCTGGCGGCCTGGGTATTATTCGCCAATCAGTTGCTCAAATATGGCTATGCTATGGCTGATTTATGAGGGGATCCTTCAGCGTCCAGCACTGAACCTATCATTGCAATGGGCGCCAACTGATACTTCCGAATATCTTTTTGAAGCATTCTATAACGGTTATCGTAATGATAACTTTAACTCTATGCTCTTTAGCAACGTAGATTCTTCTGCGAACTGGAGCCAAGTGATTCAAGATGGTATTGAAGTGTATGATGGTACTAATGTGGTTAAATCGCGTACTGCTTACAATGTCGCTGGTTTTAGCAGTTCAGATCATAGCCATAACAAAACAGATAGTTATGTATTTGCCTTAGGTGGAAAGTGGGATTTTGATGACTTAACACTCAAGTCCGAAGTCGTTTATCAAACCAGTACCTATGAATCACAATTTCTTGCAATGCGAGGTATCAGTTCTAATAGTGGGCAATTTTATGGCGTTGATGTGGACTATAACGCTCAAAATGGTGGTATTCCAAGCTGGGTTTATTTAGATAATCCAGACACGACTATTGATGAGTCTGATTTAACTCAACTGGCGCTATGGCAAACCTCTAACGTATACGATAGCGGAAATAAGGATGAGGGTGATTCAGTTACTTGGACACTCGATGGTGACTATTTCCTCGACTACGGCATATTTACTAAGATGAAATTTGGTGTACGTGCAGAGCAACGTGGGGCCAAACACGGGCTTTACGATGCGGGTACGCTAAATACTAACGTTCTATTTTCAGATCTAGATCCAAACATGTTTACCGTTACTTCAGGTTTCTTTGATGGCCGCGCTAATGTGCCGACAAGTTGGGCAATTGCCGATGGTAATTATTTATATGCTAATCGCTCAGCCATTGAAGCTATGTATAACGCCGATGAGCAAGCCCTTGCCATGTATACAAACTATGATATCACCGAGAAATCATATGCTGCGTACATTCAAAGTGATTTTGAAACCGAGTTATGGGGTAAGCAAGTTGATGGCCAAATTGGCTTGCGTTACGAGAAAGCCGATGCTGATATGGATTTCTGGGAACGCAAAAAATATGCTGATGAGGATGTTGTCAATGACGAGCGTTATTATTTAGAACACAGCACGGGGTCAAATGGTAGCGCTGAATTACTACCAAGCTTAATGGTACGCTTCTGGTTAACTGACGACCTAGTTGCGCGTTTTGCCTACACTGAAACGATTCGTCGCCCCGCTTTTGGTGATTTGTCATCCGCTATATCTTATACGGAAGACTTAACGAATCTAAAGTATGGCCAAGCTTCAAGCGGTAACCCGAACTTAAAACCAACAACATCACAAAACTATGACTTCTCATTGGAATATTACTTTGGTGAAGGCTCTTCCATTTTCGGTACTTATTTCCGTCGTGATATTGAAGGTTTTGTATTTAACTCAGCTTCTACTATTACCCGAGAAGTTGACGGCGAAACCAAAAAATATATCTTAAGCCGCCCAGAAAACACCTCAAACGGTAAATTAACGGGTTATGAATTGGGTGCAGTGTATTTCCTTGAAAATATGCCTAGTTACCTAGATGGTTTAGGAACTCAAGTGAGTGCAACCTTCTTAGATTCAAGCCAAGACATTCCTGAGTTTGACTCTGAGAGTGGTGAGCAAATTGGTACGACAACTCGTGAACTATTCGGTGTGTCTGATACTTCTATGAGTGCGGTATTGATTTACGATAAAGACGATTACAGTGCGCGTTTATCATACACTTGGCGTGATAAATTCTTAAGTGCATATGATGCTGGTACTTTTGCCATGCCGCGCGGTATCTATCGTAAACCTGAGCAGTCACTTGACTTCCAATTCAGCTACAACATCAGTGATGAGTTTGTATTAACCTTCGATGCGACAAATATTCTTGATGATGTGTATCAAGAATACTATGAGGACTCAGTACTCTATAACCGCACGAACAGTATCTACACCCGCACTTTTGCTCTCGGTGCGCGTTACTCCTTCTAATTGACCACTGTTGTGTAAACCGAAAAAGCTAATCCAGTGGATTAGCTTTTTTTGCTTTCATCTAGATGTACAGCGAAAGCTTTAGCCGTGAAGAACTCGTTGGCCATCAAACTGCTTTTGTCTCTGGGCAAGCTTTGTTAGTTTAAGGATCCCATTCTTCCTCGAATATTGACTATGCATACCGCCTGGTTCGACTTTACGCTGATCCCTATCGATATATTTGCCCTGCTGACTATTACTGCGGCCTTTACTGCATTTTTTACCGCCTGCTTCGGGATTGGTGGTGGCGTAATGTTATTAGGCGTGATGGCGCAAGTCCTTCCGCCTCAAGTAATTATTCCCCTCCATGGAGTGGTGCAATTGGGCTCGAATCTGGGCCGCGCGCTATTAGGTTGGCAGCATGTGCAGTGGTGGCTTATTAGTCGTTTTTTACCCGGCGCGCTCGTTGGCGCCGCCTTGGGGAGCTTAGTGTTAGTTGCATTGCCGCCAAAAGTCATGTATCTCACCATCGCCCTGTTTATTTTGTACTCCTGCTGGGGACCGAAAATCCCCCGTGTGGTGCTGGGAACAGCTGGGACGATAATCGCTGGTGCGGTAACAACCTTTATCTCGTTATTTGTCGGCGCGACAGGTCCCTTAGTGGCGGCCTTTATCAAACAATTAGACGTTGACCGTTTTCGCACTGTCGCGACCTTTGCGATGGCGATGTCGTTGCAACATGGCGTCAAAATTATCGTTTTTGAGGGGCTGGATATTCCTATCCTGCCCTGGTGGCCGCTGCTACTTTGCATGATCTTAAGCGGCGCCTTGGGTACCTGGCTTGGCTTTAAGATGTTAGCGCGGGTGACGGATAAACATTTCGGGGTCGCCTTTAATTGGGTGCTGACACTGCTGGCGATACGCTTATTGTGGCAGGCCTTAGTGGGATAAAACTTGGGATAAGTGAGCCTGAATAAAAAAGAGCAGCAGCTGCATACACAACTACTGCTCTGGTGCCGAGCAAACAAGGCTCAACCAAGATGCCGTTAAGCGACCTCAACTTAAACGACATTACAAGCACGCGTTTAGCCACCGCCGTGGTGATGCTCAGTTATTTAGAGGGATGAATTATTTCACCTCTCTAAAATAGAACTGTTGTGAAATGGTGTTTTTCCACACGTCTTCCACTATGTTATCGCCATTGGCATAGGATCCATTGGCCACTTTCATGGACGAACCGCCCTTGCGAGACACTAGCCTTAATGAGCCATTTGGCATCAACTCGCTACGGAACTCGCTGTCGATTGCATTACAAGCCCCTAGCTCCAGATTACCTTCGTTGGTCACAAGGCATTGTTGCGCCTTGTTGTTTGAACGTTGGATGGATTGCAGACGGTAAAATCCATCGGTTGTCGGCATTGCTTGCCACTGCTGACAGGCATCGCCGGTGTATTCAAACTGAGCCACATTGGCATTAGGTTTAAGCTGACATTGTTCGGCGCTGACCACTCGGCCGCTATGGGCGTTGACTATGGCAAATGTTGAGACTGGCTCAATCCGCCAATCGGTGCATTCACTGACACGGTTTTCCCCCGCAATCACCTCGGCGCCGGCCTTTTTACTGCAGTTTTTCGCCTGCAGATTGCCGATGGAGCGATCGTTTGCGAAACGGAACCAGCCTTCACGGGTCGAATCCACCGACCAACGCTGACAACGGGAGGCGACCCAAGGCGCAGTATTCAGTGCCGCTGAAGACTCATCTTGGCACTGAGCCTGAGTTAAAAAGGTTCCCTGACCCACATTAGCAAAGCGATACAGGCCATCGTTACTCGGATCAATTACCCATTGGCTGTTGTCATCTTCGCACTTACCGACATTGACCTGGCCTTTGGCATTGGTCACTAGGCATTGACCAACCTCACGGCTCACGATGCGGTATTTCACGCCTTCCACTTGGGTGGTTATCGGGCCAAACTCGCCACTTGGGACAGGCAATTGCTTTTTATCCGCCATCGGTTCACCAAATTTAGGCAAGCCTTTGTTATCCCATGTAAAGGGTTGAGCACGTGCCGCTCGGGTACCACTACAGCCGTCGGAGGCCGAGGAGTTGCCATGGTAAATGAGCCAATCTTCTTTCCCATCGGGAGACTTGAAGAAACCATGGTGGCCAGGGCCATAGACGCCATTAGCTTTGCTAAAGAAAGGCTTGTCGTACTTAGTCCATGCGGCGGGATCCATAGGATCGTCACCGGTGAGTTCAACCACGGCTAAGGAATAATCCTCAGTGTTACAAAAGCTTGCTGAGTGAACTAAGAAGGTTCTGCCCTCATGCTGGATGATTTCAGGGCCTTCGTTGACGTTTAAGCCTGATTTTTCCCAGTCGTGGATGGGCGCTGTGATCACCTTATGTTCGCCCTCGACGGTCCAAGGGTTGCTCATCTTGGCTATCAAGTTGACTTGATCTTGGCCGTGCCATTCTGACCAGAGGAAATATAACTGGCCTTTATACTCCAAATAGCTGCCGTCGATATTCCAGTGGTCGGGCATTGGCGTGCCCTTAAACTTGTATGGCCCCATAGGGTCACTGCCTTCACTCTCGAGGATATGGTTACGCTGGCCATCGAAGTTTTCTGCCACGCCCGAGGTGTAAATTACATACCAACGTAATCCCTGCGCAGTTTGCAGAGGGTGAAATTCAAATGCCCAAAAATTACAGCAGTTGGATTTATCGGTGCCGCTCCAAATATTGTGGGCTGGCGCATCGGCAAGCCCTGCAATGGTGGGCGATTTACGCATCACCAGCTCAGAGGTCCACGTGGTGGTGGTTAGGTAATAGTTACCATTGTGGTATTCGAGCCAAGGATCGGCCCCATTTCGAAATAACGGATTCGCAAAGGTCGCTGCGGTAATGCGGTTTTCATCCGCGCCCTTCGCACTCTCTGCAGCATGTAGGTTACCTGCCCCCAAGCAGGTCGCACTAAGTCCCATGGCCAGCGCAAGCGTAGCCATTCGTTTGTTGATTGTATGAGTCATTATTATTTTGTTCCTTCGGGTGCAACTAATACACTCTGGTATTGATTGAGCGCCTTAGGATCGACCTCTGGCCAACCTTGGCGCCAGCTCAGTTCCGCCATCTTGAGTTTTTGTAATCCATTATCAGCCGATTCGTAGGCATGAAAGACTAAGTAATCTTTACCATCGAAGGCATAAACACTGTTATGGCCCAATCCCGGCCAAGCCTTAGTGCCATGCAGTAAAACCGAACCGCCGCCTTGCGCCATGTCTTTGCCCTCTTTATCGAGGTAAGGCCCTGTTACCGTTTTGGCGCGGCCCACGGCTAAGTGGTAAGTGCTGTCGTCCCCACGACAGCAAAGGCCATAGGAGACAAAAAGATAGTAATAGTCATCTTTTTTATAAATAAAAGGCGCTTCGATTTCAGCAGGACCCGGCTCGGTTTCACCCAGCAGTGCGGGGCGTTCTAACTTGGCTAGCGTGTGCCACTCCTCTGGTTTGGCGATGGAGATAAAGTCTGGATCGAGTTTGACCAGTTTTAACCCTTGCCAAAAGGAGCCAAAACTCATCCAAGGCGTACCCTGCTCATCGACAATAATATTGGGATCAATCGCGTTCCATGCATCGCGATTTGGTACAGATTGAATAACGATCCCCTTATCTGTCCACTGATAGTCCTTTGAATTTTTGTCGAGGGTTTTATTGACTGTCACGCCAATGGCCGAGGTGTTTTTACCAAAGGCTGATACTGAGTAATACAGATAGAACAAGCCGTTATGCTCAATGATATCCGGCGCCCATAAATGGCCGTTAAACTCTGGCGCAACGTCCTTTGCCCAGCTAGGCTCGGTTTCGAATACCCGCCCAGCTAATTCCCAATGGATCTTATCCTTTGAGGAATAATAGGTAATACCGGGACCTGTGCTGAAGAGATAATACTGTCCGGCCTCTTTTGCCATCACAGGATCGTGAATACTCACCTGCTTGGCATTCACTTGGCCTAGGGTTCCCAATACGCCTAGCAGCGCACAATTGAGCATCTTAAGGTGACGTTTTAGGGCTGTTTTCGGTGTGACTCTCATAGCTGGCATCAATTCTCCTTATGAACCCCATCCCATATAACAAAATAGTTATTATGCTATTGTATGATGAATTAAGTTATCATACTATCAGGACAAGGAAGTAACAATCAAATGCAAAAAAATTAACAGGAGAAAAATGTGTTAACATTGCGAATGCGGTAAATTGCAAAATAACACAATAACTCACTGTTTATAATAAATATAATAAGGATTTCTGATGAGTTCTCATAAATTGTCAGTCATTGAAAAGATCGGTTACGGCTCCGGGGACATGGCCGTTAACGTGGTGATTTCGTCAATGATGTTAATTATTACCTTCTTTTATACTGATATTTTTGGGTTAAAACCCGCCGATGTCGGGATATTGTTCCTGTTGGTTCGTCTTATCGATGCCATTACCGATCCTTTAATGGGCATTATTAACGATAAAGTAACGACCCGCTGGGGAAGATATCGCCCCTACTTCCTGTTTATGGCGATTCCCTTTGGTATTTCGGTCTTCTTAACCTTCTCAACCCCGGATTGGGATTACAATGCCAAACTTATCTGGGCCTATTCGACCTATATTCTGGTCACTATCATTTTCACCACTGTGACTATTCCATATATTTCGATTATCAGCGTGATCACCGACGATCCAAAAGAGCGGTTATCCGCCAACGGTTATCGTTTGTTCTTCGCTAAGATTGCCGCCTTTTTAGTGACCATTATCGTGCCTATGTTGGCGTCATCTTGGGGCGGTGAGAACATTGCCGCGGGCTATCAAAAAGCCATGGGCGTGATGGCATTGATGGCGACACTACTATTTTTATTCTGCTTTTTCACTACCACAGAGCGCGTGGCCTACAAGGTGGAAACTAAGCCTGTTGGCATGCAACTGCGATTATTGTTCAAAAACGATCAATGGTTAGTGTTAGTCGCGATTTGTGTGATTGGCACCATTGGCTATGTGATCCGCGGCTCGGTAGCAGCCTACTACGCCACCTATTACTTGGGCGGCGATGCGAAAATGCTCTCGGCATTCCTGTCGACCGGTGTGGGCGCTGCGATTCTGGCCATGGTCGCTTCAACTTGGATCACAAAGCGTTACTGCAAACTAAAACTCTTCCGCTATAGCCAAATCGTGGTTGGGATCTTAAGCGCCATCATGTTCTTTGCCGTGCAGCCGGGCGACATAGTGCTGGCCTTTGTACTCTACTTTGCGATTTCATTCGTGGTGGATTTACATGCGCCAGTCTTCTGGTCGGTGATTTCAGAGTCGGTGGATTATGGCACAGTCAAAACGGGCCACAGGGTCTCTGGCCTTGCCTTTGGCGGGATTTCATTCGCCCAAAAAGCGGGTATGGGCGCGGCGGGATTTGTGGTGGGTATGCTGCTGACCTACTTCAACTATCAACCCGGTGAAACCCAAAGCGAGTTTGCGTTGACCGGTATTTCGTTAATGCTGACGGTGATCCCTGGCGCATTCCACGCGCTGATGGGCTTACTGATGTTCAAATACAAGATTTCTGACCGCGTTTATGAAGAAATCAAACAGGCTTTACCCGAGCAGGCCCATTCAAGCCAAACTGACGCCAACCTGACGTCTAAGGCTCTAGCCTCTAGCTCTGAAGCCTCTGAAGCCTCTGAAGCCTCTGAAGCCTCTGAAGCCTCTGAGGCAGTAACGCCTAAGACTGCAGCGCCTCAAGTATCGGCGTAATCTATCTGCGATAACACCCTAAGCCCCTACCCAGGGGCTTTTTTATCACGCAAAAAACTGAGTTAATCCAAACGTAAAACTCCAATCCGTATAATAAAGGGAGCCAAGATGAACACTGCCCGATTGTTTGGCCTTTGCCTGTTATTGCCATTAACTTGCCCATTCGTATCCCAGCCAAGTTTTGCTAGCCTTACTCCCATTCCCCTAAATGATGTGCGCCTCACAGCCGGGCCGTTTCTGCATGCCCAGCAGACCGATTTGGCTTACATCATGTCGATGGATCCCGAGCGACTACTGGCCCCTTACCGTAAGGAAGCGGGAATCGCGACTACCGCCGACAACTACCCCAATTGGGAAAATACGGGCCTCGATGGCCATATCGGTGGGCATTATCTATCGGCATTGGCCCTAATGTATGCCGCCACGGGCGATCAGGCGGTGCTTGAGCGACTCAACTACATGGTGGCCGAGTTGGAAAAGTGCCAACAGGCGCATGGCAATGGTTACGTGGGCGGTGTCCCCCATGGAGACAAATTATGGCAGCAGGTCGCCGCTGGTCATATCGAAGCGGATCTGTTTACGCTCAACCAATCATGGGTGCCTTGGTATAACCTGCATAAGGTATTTGCCGGCCTGCGGGATGCCTATCTTTATACTCAAAATCCTACGGCGAAGAAAATGCTCGTCGGTTTTGCCGATTGGATGCTGGATTTAAGTCGCAATCTAACTGATGAGCAGCTGCAGCTTATGCTGCGCACCGAATACGGTGGCTTAAATGAAACCTTAGCGGATGTGTACAGCATTACAGGTCAAAACAAATACTTAAATCTTGCGAATCGCTATACGGATCAGAGCCTGTTACAACCCCTGTTGCAACATCAAGATAAACTGACAGGCTTACATGCCAATACACAAATTCCTAAAATTGTGGGTGTGGCACGTATTGCCGAGCTCAGTCATAACAAGGCGTGGTTAGAAAGCGCCGATTACTTTTGGCAGCAAGTGGTTCACCAGCGCACCGTTTCCATCGGTGGCAATAGTGTGCGCGAGCATTTTCATCCCAGCGAAGACTTCAGCAGTATGCTCGATTCGGTAGAAGGCCCTGAGACCTGCAATACCTACAACATGCTGAAACTGTCTAAATTACTCTATGAAAACAAACGTGATTTACGTTATATCGATTACTACGAGCGCGCACTCTACAACCATATCCTCTCGTCCCAGCATCCGCAAACTGGCGGCCTAGTGTATTTTACGCCAATGCGCCCAGACCATTACCGCGTCTATTCCTCGGCGCAGGAAAGTATGTGGTGTTGTGTCGGCTCAGGTATCGAAAACCATGCTAAATACGGCGAGCTCATTTATGCCGAGGAGGACAACAATCTGTTTGTGAACCTGTTTGTCGATTCCGAGGTCAACTGGAAAGCCAAGGGCATCAGCCTTAGCCAAAAAACTCAGTTTCCCGATGACAATACTTCGCAGATGATTATCCATCAGGAAGCGGACTTTACCCTCAATCTGCGCTATCCCACATGGGCTAAGGGGGACGTGACCGTGAGCATTAATGGCGAGCCGCAAAGGTTTACACCGACTCAAGGGCAATATATTCCCTTAACACGGCAGTGGCGCAAGGGCGATAGCGTGACTATCACCTTACCCATGGACATTAGTCTTGAGCAGCTACCCGATAAAACCGCCAATTACTCAGTGCTTTATGGACCAATTGTGTTAGCGGCAAAAACGGTGCCTATCGCTAACGAAGCCTTAAACTTTATCGGCGATGCCAGCCGCATGGGGCATATTGCCAGTGGCCCTATGTGCGAACCCAGTCAGGCGCCGATTTTTATCAGTGATGGTACCCGCTTTTTAACCGATATCCGCCGTGAGCCCATGAGTCAGCTGCAATTTACCACGGGGAAAGCCCGTACAAATCAAGGGAGCCCCATCACGCTGATCCCCTTCTTTCGCCTGCATGACAGCCGCTATACCTTGTATTTTGGCCAGAGCGCTCCCGATGAATGGCAACAGAAACAGCAAGAGTTAGCTCAAAAAGCCCAGATGGAAGCCAAGTTGATGGCGCAAACCTTAGATAGTGTGCAGCCCGGAGAGCAGCAACCTGAGTCGGATCATTTCTTTAAGGCATCAAAGAGTGAAGCGGGCCTTAATGGTAATCGCCATTGGCGCCATGCCGAGGATTGGTTTAGCTATCAACTCGATGCCAAAGGTGAACCGCAACCCATATTGCGCTTAACCTACTTTGGCTTGGATGCTGGGCGACGTTTCGACATTTTGATCAACGATAAACGCCTTGCCGAAGTCACTCTGCCTGCCGATAAGGGGCCGATATTTTACAACGTCGACTACCCTATTCCCGCCGACATGCTTTCGGATAGCACAGTGCCCTTCAGGGTAAAATTTGTGGCAAAACCGGGCTCGATTGCTGGCGGTTTATATGAGGTGCGCCTACTAAAAAGTGAGTCGACCTCGACTCTGTAAGCGAGCATCCCGAGCGCATGTAGGCACTCGAGCTTAAAACACTGATTCAGATAAGGGAAAGTGAAACGCTTTCCCTTGTTTTTATCCCCTAACCCAGAGTTTCTGCGCTTGGCACTACCTAATGTTTGCTGGTGGCCCTATGCGACTCGCCGTAAATAACAACCACTAGCCGTCAATATTTCAGTCAGCATTTCAGTCAATATTGAGTGGGACCTCGTCGGTAATAGACGAAATAAGCCAATTGAGTTGAAAATTTTTGTTGGCAATATTCAGCGCCATTGCTGATAAAAACTAGCGATAATCTCTTTATCATTACAATTTTGAACAAAATAATCGATATCAGCATCGCTTTGATCGCCAAAACAAACGGAGAACAATATTGCCTGCGGGTTTAGCGGGCGCATAGCTTTAACCTCATTGAGCGCCCTGACTAATATGGCGTACAAGGCTTTGAGGTAAGCATCGTATGCCTCTTCGGACTCAAGCGCTTCAGCGTCCTCTTGTAGCAATTGCAGTTTGTCGTTAATCGCCTCAAAAATATTTTCATTTTCATCGTGATGTGGAGAGTCGCAGGCCGACCAACGCAGCGTTTGCTTAAGCTCTGCGAGGGATTTATGTCGAAAACTATTGTCGTTTTGATATTGCTCTGCGACGGCCGTCAGGCCTTCCTCGGTGAAAAGGGTGACGCCTAAATATTCCACTAAGGGCGTGCTATACAAGCAAAAACCATAGAGGGTCTGCGCCGGATATTCTGACAGCCACCAATCGTAATATTTCGCAAGTGCCTGAGTGAGTTCTTGAGCAAACTCATCCATCCTTGCTTCAATATCTGCACTAAGCTTGCCTTTGTTTATCGCCATTTCCCTACTCCTCGAACTTGGCAAAATCATCACTGATATTCACTTTCACACGCAGGCAGCACTTCTGCCCACCAAGTGAATGCTCGGGCGGCAATATAACATCAATAGGTTCAAAGGTTGAATCGATTAAGTAATTGAAATAGCGAGCGGAATAGCATGTTGTGTGTGCGAGCCTAACAATCGCGTTTTACCTAAGCAATAGCGCTTAAGTCAGGCATAAAAAAAGCGGGGCTGCTGAAGCGTGCCCCGCGGTTATCACATCATTTATGTCGGCAAATGAATTAATAGAGATTGAACAAGGGGCGTCCGCTCTCATCAAATGACACCGCTAACGTTCGCGCATGGCGATTGGGATCATAGAGTGGATCTTTAATGATTTGCGCTAATGGACGGGTATCTGTCTTTGGCACCACGCTAGGATCGCCCACCGCATGTTCATAATCACGGGCATGGTAAACACAGATGGGCGTTACACCATCTTCTGCCACGGTAAAACTGTTATGACCAGGGCCGAAGATTTGCTTGTCGACATCAGTGCACAGCACTGGCTGGCGGGTTTTCTTCCATGAGTTACGATCGAGCAAATCAGCATGCTCATCGGCCTCCATATAACCCATGCAATAACAAGCACCTGTGGCGCTGGCCGAGAAAGTAATAAAAATTTTCCCCTGGTGTTTAAGCACTGCGGGCCCTTCGTTAACCCAAAAATCGACGCGCTCCCAATCGTAATCTGGGGTTGTGAGCATAAATTGCGCCGTCTTTAACTTGATGGGCGATGCCATTTCCGCAAGATACAGGTTGGATGCCGCAAATTGTCCACCGGTTTTCTCTGCCCAGCAGAAGTAGCGCTTACCGTTGTTTTCGAAAATGGTCGCATCTAAGGAAAAGTCGATAAATGATTTATTATCACCCTCGGCCGCCTGCATCATGCCAAGTTCAATCCATTCATCATTTAATGGATCTTGTCCTAGACACTCAAGCACATAGGGGCGTAATGCCCAAATATTTTCCTCTTCGCTGGCCGCAAAGTAGATGTACCATTTGCCGTCGAGATAATGGATCTCGGGCGCCCACACGTGGCGGCTCATTGGGCCGCTTTGGTGTTTAAACCAGATATCGAAGGTTTGGGCGTCTTTCAAGCCGTCTAAGGTCTTGGATTTACGCAGTTCAATCCGATCGTAGGTCGGAACAGAGCCCGTAAAGTAGTAATAACCGTCGCTATGTAGGTACACAAAGGGATCGGCGCGCTGCTCGACTAGGGGGCTGTTTGTTGCTCTTATCATGGAAAACCTGTCTATTTCGATTACTTAAGTGTGCTGTTCGTGTCTATTAAACGCATTTCGCTTATTCGCGGGATTGCGTGTCTTGCTGATTAAAGGTTTGGCTATCGCTGTGCTGATTATCAAATACTGGGAAACCGTCCGCCGACCAGCGAATAGCGCGGTAGTAAGTGTGTCTATTACCGTCGGTCAATGGTGTCCCCTGCAGCTCAAGGTAATTACGAGCATGGTAAAACATCAGCTCGGTTTTACCATCCTCTGCCAGCACAAAACTATTATGGCCAGGACCAAAACGATTCAAGCTCGGCTCAGTGGTAAAGACTGGACTTGGCGATTTATGCCAACTCTTGGGATCGAGTAAATCGGCATTTTCATCGGCCCATAACAGCCCCATGGCATAACGGTCATCCGTGGCACTGGCGGAATAGGTCACGAAGACTTTACCGTTTTTAACCAACACAGCAGCGCCCTCGTTGACTTTAAAGCCTAAACGTTCCCAATCCAATAAGGGCTCGCTGATAATGGTTTCGTTATCAGAGAGTTGAGTTGGCGATAGCATTTTTGCAATCACTAAGCCGGTGTTGTAACGCTTGGCTTTGTCCTGCTGCGCCCAAATAAAATAACGCTCGCCCTTGAGGCTAAAGCTGGTCGCATCGAGGGAGAAAGCATCCTGCGCCGATTGTAACTTGCCAAGCTCTTGCCATTGGCCCGTCATCGGTGAGTCGCCCTCGAGTCCTAAGACAAACATGCGGTTATGAAAACGCACATCCTTATTGCTGGCCGCAAAATAGATATACCAGCGACCATCGATTTTGTGCAGCTCAGGCGCCCAAATATCGATACTCATGGGGCCGGTTTCATGCTTGTGCCACAGGGTTTTAGGTGTAGCTTGGCGTAAACCGTCGATGGTTTTGGCGTGGCGAAGTTCGATGCGGTCAAACTCAGGCACCGAGGCAATAAAGTAGTAACTGCCGTCATCATCGCGGATCACCCAAGGATCCGCCCTTCTCTGGATAAAGGGCGCATTCGCATCGAGGGTTTGCGCCGTGGCGCTGTGGGATTGTGCGCGGCTAATCTCAAGCACAGGCACAGCTTGCGCTAATGGCAGCGCCAATGCGGCGATTAAGCCACAGGTCAAAGGCAAGCGCCGAAAGACCGACAGGTTAGGTTGACGATTATCCATGTTGTGTTTTGCGTCCATTCAAGAGTTTCTGTAACAGGATGAAGAAGAACAGTAGCAGGCCAATGACAATCTTGGTCCACCAACTGCTTAAACTGCCATCTAAGGTAATATAGGTTTGAATCACCCCCATCAAAATCACCCCGAGCACAGTGCCGAGCACAAAGCCACTGCCGCCAGTTAACAGGGTGCCGCCAATGACCACGGCCGCAATGGCATCCAGTTCGACGCCAATGGCGCCAAGCGCATAGCCAGAAAAGGTGTAAAAGGTAAAGACAATGCCCGCCAGCGTCGCCAGAAAGCTACTGATGGCGTAAATACTGATGGTGGTTTTAGCGATGGAAATCCCCATCAGCTCGGCGGAATGTTGATTGCCACCAATGGCATACACATTCGTACCAAAACGGGTGTAATGCATAACCACGGCGATAATCACAAAGAACAGGATAAAGATCAGCGAGCTTAAATCGAGCGCGCCATTGCCTGGTAGTGCAATGCTCATCTCGGCAACTGCATCGTAAAATGGATGGTCAATGGCAATCGACTCTTCGCTGAGCGTCGTCGCTAAGCCCCGCGCTAAGAACATGCCCGCAAGCGTCACAATAAATGGCTGCAACTTATACACATGGATAATGGTGCCCATGAGTGCGCCAAACAGAGTGCCTAGGGGCAGAATAACCGCAAAGGCTAACAATGGATGCCACTGGTACTCGGTGATCAACAAACTGGTGACGACCCCACTTAAGGCGATGACGGCGCCAACCGAAAGATCGATCCCGCCAGAGATAATCACTAAGGTCATGCCTAATGCGGTGATCAATAGGAATGCATTGTCACGCAACAGGTTGGTGACCACCCGGCCACTGGCAAAACCGTCAAACTGAAAGGTGCCGACCAAAAACATGGTCAGCAGCAATGAGGCGGTGATCCACAGCGGGATAAAACGTCTTGCTATCATAGTTTTTCTCCTGTTGCAGTACTGGCTTTTGCACTTGTGCCCTTTTCTGCTGGTTTGGCATCCGCTTCGCGCTTGGATGTGAATAGCGCCGACAATTGGCGCCTAAATTTAGCCGATTGCAACAGCAGCACGGTCAGGATAACGATGGCCTTGATCAACAGGTTAAACTTAGCAGGTAAACCACTGACGATAATGGTCGTCGCTAAGGTTTGAATGATCAGCGCGCCGACGACCGACAAAATTAACGAGAAACGCCCGCCCGTGAGCGCAGCGCCGCCAATCACGACGGCGAGCACGGCATCGAGCTCAAGCCAAAGCCCGGCGTTATTCGCATCTGAGCCTTGGATATCGGCGGTGCTGATCATGCCGGCCAACGCCGCGCACAGACCCGCAATGCCATAGGCGAACAGTTTGATGGATTTATCGTTGATCCCAAGGTAACGACTCGCCTTGGCATTACAGCCAACCGCTTCTATAAAAAGCCCTAAAGCGGTTTTACGCAGCAGTAATTGGCTGAAGGTTAGCATCCCAATCACAATCCACACTGGCATCGGCAGGCCTAAAAACTGGCCCACGCCAATGGCGGCAAAGCCTGGGTGCTGGAAAGTGATAATTTGCCCTTGGTTGATAAGCTGAGCAACACCGCGCCCTGCCACCATGAGCAGCAAGGTCGCGACAATTGGTTGAATACCTAAGAAGCTCACCAGACCGCCATTAATACAGCCAGCTAAGAGCCCAACGATCAGGCCTGCTGCAATAACGGTGACTAAGCTGATATCCGGCACTAACAGTAGATTGGCGCAAACCGCGCCTGCAATCGCCATTACGGCACCAACCGACAGGTCGATTCCGCCAGTAGCAATCACGAGACTCATGCCAATGGAGAGCAGCGCCACTGGTGCACTGCGATTTAAGATATCAATCAAGGAGCCATAGAGTCTGTCGTCTTGATAGCTGATATTGAAGAAACTGCTGTCAATGAACAGATTGGCCAGTAACAGAATAGTTAAGGCCAATAGTGGCCAGAGGTATCGACCAATGGAGGTCGACTTCCCCGCTTGGTAACGGGCGTTTTTTTCTTGAACCATGGTCTTGTGACTTTCCTGCATCCGCGGTTGCCGCTCAGATGAATGCGCCTCAGATGCGTTCATCTGGGGTGAGATCAAATCGGCGGACATGCGTGTGGATGATAGGGTTTCGGCTGAGCTTTTCATTTATCCCTCCGCAATCGCTTGCATTACGTGTTGCGAGGTTAATTCCGCTCCTGAAAGTTCACGTACTGCGTATCTGTCGCGTAATACCACGACTTTATTTGAAAAGGCCACGAGCTCATCGAGCTCAGACGATGCAACCAGCAACGACATGCCTTCATCACACAAGGTTCTGATAAGCTTTACGATTTCGGCGTGGGCGCCAATATCGATGCCGCGGGTCGGCTCATCTAGCACGAGCAAGATGGGCTCGATGGCTAACCAACGCGCGAGGATCACCTTCTGTTGATTACCACCACTCAACTGTTCTATGGGTTTATCTGCGTCCGGTGTTGCAATCTGTAATTTATCGATAAAGAACTGGGCAATTTCCTGCTGCCGAGTATTGGATAAATACCGCCACCAACCGATACGTGCCTGCAGCGCGAGTATGATGTTTTCACGAATCGATAAAGGGCCGATGATGCCGTCAATCTTGCGATCTTCCGGGCACAGGGCGATCCCAGCGCTGATCGCATCCACGGGTTGCGACAGCTTGAGTTTCTGCCCCGCCAAATGAATACTGCCGCTATCGACTAAATCCAGCCCAAATACCGCGTTGCAGACTTCGCTGCGCCCCGATCCTAAAAGACCCGCAAGCCCGACCGCCTGCCCCTTAGGTACGGTAAGATTCATCGATTGAATCGAGCCTTTCACCGACACAGCTTCAAGGGATAACAACACGGCCTCGGCGGAGCGGTTGTTATCGATGGCGGTGCGTTCCTTTTCCTGCTTATCGACCAATTTCTCCTGCAGTGAACGCCCGAGCATAGCTTCAATCAGCTTAGGCTGTGGCAGCTCGGCCGTCAGATATTCGCCGATAAATTGCCCATTACGCAGCACGGTAATGCGATCGCTTATCTGGTAAACCTGATCGAGGAAGTGAGTGATAAAAACGATAGCCACACCCTTGGCTTTGAGCTGGTTTAAGATCCCAAACAGCACTTGTACTTCTTTGGCATCTAAGCTCGCGGTAGGCTCATCGAGCACTAATACCTTGGCCGACATGGCTACGCCACGGGCGATGGCGATCAGTTGCTGCACCGCGATGGAATAATCCGACAGCGGCGCGCTAACATCGATATCCAGCTTGAACTGGGTTAACACGGCCCGCGCGTCGGCATACATTTTTTTAAAATGGATCAGCCCAAGGCGGCGCGGTTCGTAACCGAGGAACAGGTTTTGTGCCACGGTCAGGTTAGGCACTAAGTTCACCTCCTGATAAACCGTGCTGATCCCCGCCTTTTGCGCGTCCATTGGTGTGTTGAAGTGTTGCGGCTCGCCGAGGAAAAGGATGTCGCCCATGTCTTTCGACTGGGCGCCTGTCATCACTTTCACTAGGGTTGATTTACCCGCACCGTTTTCGCCCAATAGGGCGTGAACTTCCCCTGCAAATAACCGTAAGCTCACATCCTCAAGGGCTTTAACGCCCGGATAATGCTTACTGATCTGCTTGAGTTCTAAAATAAGGCTCATAGCGCTATTCCCCAAGAAAGCGTCAATGGGATTATTGCTGGCGGCGCTTTTCGTACTCTGCGGCAGCGGTTTCTTGGGTAAATACATCACCCGTAGTGCTAATAAGCTTGGCTTGATCCTTATTGCCCTTCAGGTACGCATCGATAGCATCAAATGCTGGGCCGCCTAAGTATGGGCTAAGCTCAACCGTGGCATTAACATCGCCATCGGCCATGGCCTTAAAGTAATCGGGAACACCATCCACTGAGACAATCAGAATATCTTTGCCCGGTTTTAAACCCGCTTCTTTAATGGCTTGCACGGCGCCAAGGGCCATTTCATCGTTATGCGACCACACGGCGCACAGTGGCTGACCGTTTTGCGCCTTGAGGAAACCTTCCATCACTTCTTTACCCTTAGCGCGGGTAAATTCGCCGGTTTGGCTACGAACGATCTTGGCATTGGGATAATTGGCAATCACTTGGTTAAAACCGGCGGCGCGATCAATCGCTGCGGTTGCACCTACTGTGCCCTGCAACTCGGCGATATCACAGTTGCCTTGGGTTTTATCCATTAGCCATTGGCCAATCTTGCGGCCTTCTTCGGTAAAGTCGGAGGCGATACGGGTAAGGAATAAGGAGTCATCATCGACCTTGATATTACGGTCGACAATCACCACAGGAATATGGGCACGTTTGGCTTCTTTGAGTACGGGTTTCCAGCCTGTTTCTACCACGGGAGCGATAATAATGGCATCCACGCCTTGGGCGATAAAGCTACGCACGGCTTTGATTTGGTTCTCTTGTTTTTGCTGAGCGTCGGCAAATTTTAAATCTATACCCCGCTGTTTGGCCTCAGCTTTAACAGCTTCACTGAAGCTCGTTCGCCAACCACTCTCGGAGCCAACCTGTGAAAAGCCCACCGTAGTGGCGTAGGCACAAGTTGCACTGACAGCCCATAATCCCAATGCAGTAATGATTTTATTATGTTTCATTATTATTCCCTTTATAATTTTAGGTAACAGAGATCCCCGAGCCTGCTGAAACAGCAGGCTAACCCGTACAAATAAATATTATTTCGTCTTTATTGAATTAAATATTCTTAAACTTATGTACCGTAATTTGTTGATATTGCGTGTTTGCTTCAAGCATCACACTCGGAAAATGGTCAATATTGACCGCATTCGGATAACCGTGGGTTTCTAAACAGAGCCCATGGAATTGATTAATGGAATAACCTTCGTCATCTATATGGCTGCCATCGAGAAAGTTGCCACTGTAAAATTGCACGCCAACTTCTGTGGTACTAATTTCGAGTTCTCGGCCGGAAAGCGGATCTTTTAATACCGCAATAGTCTGCAAACTGTTTTTATTGTCAGGATTTCTATCCATCACAAAATAATGATCATAACCATTAGCTAATTGCTTAATATCCGTGGCAATTGCCTTTGGTTGTTTGAAATCGTAGGCGCTGTCGTCGACTAAGATTAATTCGCCGGTTGGGATTTGTTCATTATCGAGTGCCAGAAATTGGCTAAATAGCTGTTCCAAATAGTAGATCAAAGGAAGGGAACTCAGTCCTGTTTGAGCGATCTGATCTATCGCCAAACAAACCCACCACTCGCCGAGGACTGAGAATGGCCATCTTACCACCACTTTG
>NZ_LGYY01000238.1:0-19220 GCF_001308045.1 Shewanella sp. Sh95 | reverse complement strand
GCATAACATTTTATTCGTGCGCATGCGCGTTTATCACGTTAGACCAGTAAAAACGCGCACAGTTAACTATCTGTATGTAAAGAAGTTATCAGATTTTTTACAAATACACCATCCGGAAAAACGCGCATGCGCGTTTTCCAAACCTATTAACTAAGCTCAATATATTTTATCCAATTGATTTAAAATGACTTTCAATTTTATTTTTTGGAAAAACGCGCACGAATGTTGTTCTCAAAACCCTCAAAAACTAGCGTAATACGATATGACTGTATATCTAACTAGGATTCGGCTGTTATAGAGAAGCACTAAAGTGGAGGGCTAATAGATGAGATTTTGTAGGGTAACTCTTTCGTAAAGTCCAGAACGAACAAACGTGTGCTAACAAGTTTTGGGGCAATATCTTTTAGCCAGATGAACAGTTCAATGGTCGTAAAGATTGTCATTGTTGCAACTGTGACCGTTGGTGGCATGGATGCCGCCGTCGAGCCCTCAGGGATGAGTTTATGGCGTGTCACAGGGGAAACAATGACAATTCATCCAACATACCTGACGGCAAAATTACTGGCTTTCAGGCCGAATTGAGTTAAAGCTATCTTTCGGCGTGGATGGCTGAATGATTTGGTTGAGTGATTGGAAAATTGGCTGGTGAAGTCCAGCCTAATCCAAATCAGTATTCCTAGGTATTAAATTGCGCCTTCAAACCCGAGCTGACGCCAGGCTTCGTAGCTGATAATCGCCACGGCATTGGAGAGATTAAGGCTGCGACTGGTGGCCGCCATCGGAATGCGTAATCGCTGCTCGGTTGGAATCGACTCGATAATCGACATAGGTAGACCACGGGTCTCAGGGCCAAATAACAGCACATCATCCTTGGCAAAACTGAGCTCAGTATGGGGGCGACTACCCTTAGTGGTACAGGCCATAATGCGTTTGCCTGCCATGGCTTCGAGGAAGGCATCGAAGTCTTTATGGCGAGTCACATTGGTTAAATCGGCATAGTCTAGGCCCGCGCGGCGCAGTTTTTTCTCTTCAAAATCAAACCCAAGTGGCTCAATAAGATGGAGCTGGCTGCCGTTGTTTGCGCAAAGGCGAATGATATTACCCGTGTTGGGTGCGATTTCTGGCTCATAGAGTGCGATATGGAACATGCTTGCCCGCCTATAAAAAATGACGCCCGATTATACGGCAAGCAAGGCTTAAGCGCAGCTCTGCGTGCGCATATCTACAGCGGCATAAACGCTAGTCCCTTTTCTCCCTATTAACCTTATCTCAGCACTTGCCTGTTTTATTCTCTCAAAGTAATATATCTCAATATCAAGATACTTTTTAAGAAGTCATTATGCCGTTTGTGATTGCGTTACTCGCCCCGGTGTTTTGGGGGACCACTTATGCACTGGTGAGTCTTTACTTACAGGATATGTCGCCCTACTGGGTGGCGGTTTGGCGCGCGCTGCCTGCGGGCATTTTGCTGCTGATGCTGCGCCCACGTTTGCCGACGCTGGCGTGGTCTAAATTAAGCTTGCTGGCGTTTTGTAATATTGGCGCCTTCTTTGCGCTGCTGTTTATTGGCGCCTATCGGCTACCCGGCGCCGTCGCGGGTACGCTGGGGGCGACTTTGCCATTAATCTTTTTGATCCTCGCTTGGCTGATCGATAAAAAACGTCCGGGGATGAAGTGGTTACTGCTCGGTTTGATGGGCCTTGCAGGAGTGATTTTATTGCTTAATCCCTCGGCGGATCTCGACCCGATTGGTGTCCTGTGTATGTTGAGTGCGACGACTCTGATTGCCTTTTCTTCCCGTTGGATGCAGCGCTGGGATGTGGGCGATTTTTTAGTGCTGACCGCTTGGCAATTACTCTTGGGGGGATTGATGTTGATCCCGCTGGCGTGGTTTATGGCGGGACCGCCACAGATACCGAGTATGGATGTGGTTCCCTCGTTAATCTGGTTGGCTACCGCCAATACCGCGGTGGCTTATTGGGCTTGGCTGTGGTCAATGCGAAATTTAGGACCAGAAATCATGGGGATGGTGGCTTTAGTCAATCCCGTGGTTGCCGTATCATTAGGTGTATTGATTGTGGGTGAAACCTTAGATATGCGGCAGTGGGCGGGGATTTTAGTGATTTTACTGTCGCTGCTGCTGATGAAGTTGCCGCAAAAATTGAGGTGGAGTCCCTTAAAAGCGAGGGGTTAAATGCTAAAACACTTAGACTTAAACTTACTGCCCGTACTAGAAATCCTTCTCGAGGAGCAGAGTGTCACGGCCGCAGCGGCACGGCTGCATTTAAGTCAGTCGGCTGTGAGTAAGCAATTGACTCGCCTGCGCGAAGTGTTTGATGACCCCTTATTCGAGCGCACCGCCTACGGGCTAAAGCCGACGCCCAAGGCGTTGTCGCTGGCGCCCGACTTACGCCAATGCTTACAGCAATTAGCGCAATTTACTCGGCCCGATAGTTTTGAGCCCGCCTTAAGCCAAAGACAATTTCGAATGCATCTGGTCGAAACCACCTATTCGCTGACCTTTCCACATTTTATGCCTTCGCTATTGGCGCAGGCGCCCGGTGTGAGCATCAATTGCCAAACCTGGCGGCTCGATACCATGGACAGATTGCTGCGTTGCGATATCGACTTGGCTATTGGCTGCCGCGAATGGGATGAACGTTCGCCCATGCATGTAAACCATATTCCGGACGATATCCATTATGTTGAATTGGTTCAGGATTACATAGTGTGTCTGATGCGCAGTGACCATCCTGCACTTTCGCAGGAATGGAATCTCGACACCTTTTTAAGCTATCGCCAATTACAGGTCGCCTTTGGTGGCTTGGAATATTGGTTGTTAGACGATGTGCTGCAAATCCAAGGGCGTAAACGAGATATTGCGGTCAATATGACCGACTTCCAGAGTGCGCTTGCCCTGTGTGAGCAAAGCGATTTGATTCTCTGCGCTCCTTCCCGTTATGCCTTGGCGGTGATGAAGTCGTTTGATCTTAAGTATTTACCCTCGCCGATTAAACTGATCCCCGGCGCTTACCTGCTGATGTGGCATAAGCATTTTGAACACGACCTTAGCCATAAATGGTTGCGAGAACTGATTATCGACAATGTCCGTGCCTCACTGCCTAACATCAGTGCTAAGCCAAGCCTGTAACTTGGGCAGAATCGTCTGACCATCCGCCAGCCCTTGGTGATACACGGCGGTCACTTTATCGATATTGCGGTCAAGCCGCGACAGATTAAGTGGTGCAGCAGGGCGGATCACAAAGGACTGGCCGCTGGCAACACTCTGGGCGAGTTCCTCGAGGGATTGGTTATAACGTTGGTGGCGTACCTTGAGCGCAGCGGCTACTGCTGGATATGGTTGATAACGCTTGCGAGCTAACCAATTGAACTTCATCGGCGATTTTCGATAGCTTGCATCTTGGGTCAGGATCACCACCTGGCGTTTATAGCCATCTTGCAGCGCCTGCGCTACCGGAATGGGGGCGGCGATGCCACCATCGAGGTAGGTTTGGTGGTTTATCGGATAGGGATTGGCCATAAAAGGCAGGCTCGAGGAGGCGATAAGCACGTCGAGCAATTTGTCGTGATCTTGAAAATCGGCCATGCCAAAGAAATCTGTCCGTCCTGTCTGGCAATTAAATGCCCCGACCTTAAACTCGGTTCCACTGGTTAAAAAGGTTTTAAAATCAAAAGGCAGTAACTCATAGGCCATACGCTTATAGGTAAAATCGGTATTGACGTAATTCCCCGTGGCTAACCAGTGGCGTAGCCCCATGTAGCGCTTATCCCGCAGATATTGCTGCTGAATTTTTAAATTGCGCCCAAATTGGCGTGAGACATAAGAAGCGGGATAAATCGCCCCCGCCGATACACCTATCACATAGGGGAAGTGCAATTGTTGCTGCAAAAAGGCATCTAACACGCCGGCGGTATAAATTGCCCTCAGGCCGCCGCCCTCTAACACTAAGGCTACATCTTGCATTACGTTACTACTGCTTAATCGAATGGATAAAACAGCATACTCTAACTCACCTGATAAATGAAACGCATGCCTACGAGTGCTTAGGCGGGGATGGCTAATCTCGGCGTGAGTTCGCAGGTGCTGGGTTGAGTCAGTAATGCTGGATTCGGACTAAAATCCATCTGGCTAAAATATTGGCTGAGCGCAGTGATGGCTTCTTTCACTTTGGCGGGCTGTTTATCCCGCGCCGAGGTCACGCTGTAAACGCTGTAGGTGCGTAGAGACCAGTCGGGCAAAAGTGTCACCAATTGGCCAGATGCAAGGTATTGATGCACCTCGGGCTCTGGTAATACGGCATAGCCTAATCCATCGAGGGTGAGTTGGATAAGCGTCTGCATATTATTGACGTTGATGCGCTGGGCTGGGAGTTCGACTCGCTCTTGAGTCTGTGAATGGGTTAAGAACTCGGGCTTAGCATAGCAATGGCTAATACGGTTGAACCCTTGTAACTCGTGAGGATGCTGTAGGCTCTGATGCTGGGGAATATAGCTCGGAGCGACACACAGTAACATACGCCAATCTGCCAAGGGGCGAGCGATAAGGTTCGAATCCGATAGAGGGCCGATGCAAATCGCCAGATCGATTCCTTCGTTAACTATATCGATTGGACCGTCCTGTAATTGCAGATTGAGACTGATCTGTGGGTGAGCCTCCAATAAATGTGCTAATGGCTGGCTGAGTAAACCACCACCAAAACCGACTGGCGCGGCGATTTTAAGCTCCCCCGAAGGCGTGCCCTTTAATGCATGCAGCTGTTGTTCGGCGCTTTCTACTATTTTTATGATTTTAATGCAGTTTTCATAAAATAACGTTCCCGCCTCCGTGAGTGTGAGGTGGCGGGTATTACGGTGAAACAGACTAATTCCCATATCCATTTCAAGTTTTGCGACTTGTTGGCTCACCGCCGATGAACTCAGATTAAGCTGTGTTGCCGCAGCGCTCATCGAGCCTTTTTCCGCGATGGCGGCAAACACGATCATGCCCTTGACCATATTTCTATTCATTCTTAAGCAACTCTTACAAGTGATTACTCAAAGTCTAACTTGAGCCGATTGTAACATAGGGATACATTGCCGTATTGAAAATTATTATCATTTAGAAAACCGTTAAGGGAGATTCATTGGTTATGTTGTTACGTCGTAAAAAGATCCTCGCACAGCTAGTTTCTGCCGCATTATTGCTACCAGCCACTCAGGCTTTGGCGGATACCGCACCCGATCAAGACAAGATGATGGAAAGAATTGTCGTCACCGCATCGGGCTTTGAGCAGCAAGTACGTGACGCGCCCGCTTCTATCAGCGTGATCACCCGTGAGGATCTTGATACACGTTTTTACCGTGACTTAACCGACGCCATGTTAGAAGTCCCCGGCGTGGTGGTGACTGGCGGTGCCGACCGTCGGGACATTAGTCTACGGGGCATGGGCAGCCAGTACACGTTGAT
Organism: Shewanella sp. Sh95; assembly: GCF_001308045.1. Classification (NCBI taxonomy): domain Bacteria; kingdom Pseudomonadati; phylum Pseudomonadota; class Gammaproteobacteria; order Alteromonadales; family Shewanellaceae; genus Shewanella; species Shewanella sp. Sh95. The sequence continues at coordinate 13,753 of NZ_LGYY01000238.1, read as the reverse complement.
CCTTGTCGATGGTAAACGCCAGTCTTCCCGCGAGACCCGCACCAACAGTGATGGTCCTGGTGTTGAAGGCGCTTGGACGCCGCCGCTCGCCGCAATTGATAGGATTGAAATTGTCCGTGGCCCCATGTCATCGCTTTATGGCTCTGACGCTATTGGTGGGGTGATCAACATTATCACCCGTAAAGTGCCCAATGAGTGGCAGGGGGAGCTGCGCCTCGACACCACGCTGCAGGAGAAGTCGGCCTCGGGCAATGTGTATCAGGGCAACTTTTTTGTGAACGGTGGCTTGATTAAAGATTTGCTTGGCGTGCAGTTATACGGCCAATATACCCAGCGTGAAGAAGATAATATCTACGGTGGTTACCGAGGCCGTGATGCGGATAATCTCACCGCCAGATTTGCCCTCACGCCGAATCAAGACCATGACATTATGTTAGAAGTGGGCGTAGCCAACCAAGAGTTGGATAGCACCTTAGGGAAAACCGTTGCGCCATTAGCGCCGGGGGCCAGTTGTGGCCGCAGTGGTTGCCCTGCATCGTCGACAACCGAGTATGAAAACAGCACGATTTCGCTATCTCACACCGGACGTTGGGACTTTGGCACATCGGATACTTATATCAAGCACGAAGTGTACGATAACAAGTCCCGCAAGATGAAAATCAAGAATACCGATGCTCAAACCAGTGTGATCGCCACCTTAGGTGAAAGCCATACGGCAACCTTTGGTGCTGCTTTCAATTATCAAGATCTCACCGATGAAACTGGCAATCAGGTCAGTGACTTAACCGATATTAGTCGCCGTCAATGGTCGGTATTCTCAGAAGATGAATGGCGTATTGTCGATAATTTTGCCTTAACCTTGGGTCTGCGTTTAGACGATGATGAAAACTTTGGTGACCACCTTAGTCCACGGATTTATGGTGTTTGGGGGCTGACCGAGCACACTACCTTAAAAGGCGGTGTGTCGACGGGCTTTCGGGCGCCGAGCCTAAGGCAAACCGTGCCAGATTGGGGGCAGGTGAGCCGAGGCGGCAATATGTATGGTAATCCGGATTTGCAACCCGAAACCTCTGTGAACTATGAGTTAGGCATTTACACGGATTTGACCGATTCCATCACGGCCAGTGCTGGTGTGTTCTATAACGAGTTTGAGGACAAGATCACCCGTGTCGCTTGCCCTGCGACTCAATGTACTGATGGGCCGAATCAGTTTGGTTCCGACCCAACCACCTATGTGAATATCGATGAGGCAGTCACCCAAGGGGTTGAGCTGAGTATCGACTATAAAATCCTCAGCAACTTGGCGCTCACGGGTAACTACACTTATACCGATTCGGAGCAAAAAACGGGCGCTTACAAAGGGAGTCCATTGAACCAGCTACCTAAACATCTGGTGCAATTGTCGGTTAACTATGAGCCGATAGATAAGTTAAGCACTTGGCTGCGGGTTAACTACCGTGGTGAAGAGAGCCAACCAACCACTGGGCCTTCCTCAAGCAGTTTGATTGCGCCTTCCTATACGCTGTTAGATTTGGGTGCGAACTATCGCGTTAACGACAGCATTAAGTTCAGCGCAGGTATCTATAACGCCTTCGATAAAGAGATTACTCAAGATGAGTACGGCTATATTGAAGATGGTCGCCGTTACTGGTTAGGTATGACCTATAGTTTTTAACCGCGCTTAAAATTAGTCGCTTAATACAAAAAGCCAGCTTTTAGCTGGCTTTTTCGATTATTCAAAATCCGGTTTACGGATAAATAGGATGCTGAGATCCTGCGTTGGCGTGAATTGTTTTTGCTGAAACTCAAAGGTGAGTGGATCGGTTTTTTTAAGTTCACCATCAAAACACAAACTGACGAGATCAGTCGGTTGGGATTTTTTCAGCGTCAGTTTAAAGTCCTTAATCGCTCCTTGCCAGTTATTGGCCGTGACCAAAATATAGCTAAGGTGGCTCCATTCCACGCCATATTCAACATCTTCGCCGTCTTGTTTAACGACGAGATTACGCTTCTTAATACCTTGCTTAGCACTTTCATCTAAACAGGCAAGTTCAGTGTAAGTATCGATAATACTATTGGCAGTATCGGGGATGCCTGTTGAGAGGCTCGGCGTGTAACTGTGGCTGATGGAGACAGATTGGCCCGCGGGAAAGGTTTGCTGCCACACAAAGTAATCACTTAGGGTAAAGGCGATTTGTTGGTCCTCATCCAACCATTGACTGGGGAGCGCAGGTTTGCCCTTGGGGACTTTGCTATATTCGGCAAAATAGGCGACTTCCTCTACACCCCAGCCGAGTTTTTTAAGCTCTGCAGAAATATCGGTTTTATCGGCAAGTTGAGCGACGAGCCTGTGCTCAGTTGGCTGGGGTTTGCCATTCACTTTAAGGGTGAAGTTATCGATGCTGCTGTGATCGGCGGAGCCAAAAAACATCGGCGGCATGGGGAAGGCGATAGGGACGATAAGATCCTGCGAACAGGTGTTGGTAAACACATAATCGACCCTGATTTCGGCCTCGCTGATAAAGAGTGACTCTTTGTCCATACTGATATGCGGCTGATATTTAAGGGTGATTGAACCATTGGCATCACCAAAACTGCTGTCGTTGGCAAAAACCGATGTGCTAAATAACAACGCGGTTAGAGTGCAAGCTAAGATGCGTAAATAAGATGGCATAAATATCTCAACGAATTGGAAATCAAAAGATTATTGATGGCGGGCAAGTTCGATGGCTGCGGCAATAGCATTGCGTGCTTGCGGGCTGTTTTTCCAGCAAGTGGTGCGTAACATGCTAGCGACGAGGTTGGCGATATCCTCGACCTCATGTTCGGCCAACTGCGCAAGTGAGCTAATACCGATTTCTTCAAAGCGTTTAATGACAGTCGGGCCAACGCCCTTAACGGCGAGTAGTGCTTGTTTTTCTTGATCAGTAAAACCCATAACGAATACTCCTTTATTACTGGGTTGGTCACGAATGCGAATAAACCGAGGCAAGAGTAGCGCGAAATCACCTTAACAAAAAGGCCCATAAAGGGCCTTTAGTGGTTTTACTCTTGCTTACATATCGCAGGGTTTGAGCGGTTTACGCAATTGCGCGCGCACGTTATCCATGCCAGCGTAGAACTCTTTCATCATTAACAGGCCCATCATCTTGCCGTTATCTGTGATGATCAGATTATCGGGATCGGTGGGGTCGTTCTTGATGGCGCCAATCAGCTTCATCGAGGTCATTTCCTTAAACAGGGCTGTGTCTAAGTTAACGCCAAAGGTTTCGCGGAAATATTTACGCGATAGGCGACCGGAGAACATCCCCAGCAGAAAGCGATATTGCATCACATCTTTTTTGTTGTAGTTCTTCTGTTGCTCGACGCCCATCTTGCCAGCGGCGATCCGCTCTTGGTATTTACGTAGCGAGAAGGTGTTAACGTATAAAGTGTCATTCAAAAAGCTAAATGAGCCTGAACCCACCCCTAAATACTCATCGTAGTCGATTACATATTCATCAAAACCTTCGTCATTTGCTTTACCAAATGCCCATGCAGATAACTGATTATATTGACCATTTAAGCTGTTTAAGATCTGGCGATATTGGTTGGCCATATCCGCCTGTGGTGCGGCCAGTTTACCTTTAACACTCTTACGCGTTTGGTGCGTAATCATCAGTGGATAGGTGGTGATCTGTCTTGGGTCGAGGCGTGAGGCCATGTCTAAGTCGTGCTGGATCACTTCATCGGTTTGGCCGCGGAAGCCAAAAATCAGGTCGACGTTGATAATGGGGAACAGCTCTTTAGCCGCCATGATCTTGTCGAAGGTTTGTTGACCTGTGCCGAATTTTTCGAGGCGGTCGGTCATTTTTAAAATGTCATCGTTAAAGCTTTGTACGCCGATGGACATACGATCCACTAAGCCCTTGAGTTGTTTAAAGCCTGGGCTGTCTAAATGCTGTGGATCGGACTCGCAAGACACTTCTTTAATGCTTGGGAATAAGGTCTTTGCATGCTCAATGGTGCGGGCGAGTTCGTCTTCTAATACTGTGGTGGTGCCACCGCCAATGTACATAGATTCAAAGTCATAGCCTAAGGCTTTGACCATCTCCATCTCTTTACGTAGGGAGATAAAGTAAGCGCGCGCCTTGTCTTCCTTAAACATAAAACGGTGGAAGGTGCAGTAAGAACACAAGGTATGGCAGAAGGGCACATGGGCATAAAGCATGTACTTTTTACCTTCGACCGGAGCGGGCATGATGTCGGCGGAGAGCGTATCAAGGCGAAGATTCTTATCGACATAATACTGCATGACTCGTTCCATCGAGCTGAGCATCCAGTTAGGGACGGTAATATTCGCTTGATAAGGCGTTGCGATCGCGCCGCTGAGCGTTTGAATAACTGAAGACATAACGATTCCTATCTGAGAGTGCTAACCGTAAACACCAAAATTGCTTTAGGTAATTCACGACCACCTAGCGCAATTAGACTACCTCGTATGGAGTAAATAAAACGTGAACTGGTTATAAGTTACGGTTTCCTAACAAGGAAATCACGGGCTTTTTGTTAAGCAGATCATGTTTTAGTAAACATAGATGCATATTTACTGAGGTTTTTGGCTCTTTGTTATTGAATTTGAGCGATTAACTTAAGAGCTCAATCGAAAGGCTGAAATGATAAAAAGTTGAGCTTCTTACTTGTGGACGCTTTGGCTTGTGCTGAGGGAGTCAGGCTGTCATTATCCCTGCGGACATTGCTTAATTTCCTCAAATCGCCTGAAATATCGGAGGATCCCCATTGGTTAATATCAACCGCTTTTTTCCGCTATTTGCCTTACTCGGGGCGGGTACGGCGTATTTGATGCCCGCATGGTTTAGCGGATTAAAAACCAGCATAGTGCCGTTGCTGGTGGTGATTATGTTATCCATGGGATTGACCTTAGATTTGCAGGATTTTACCAATGCATTTAAGCAGAAACGCGCCGTTATCACTGGCTTAATCTTGCAATTTACCCTAATGCCCTTAAGTGCCTTAGTCATCAGTTTACTGTTAGGGCTCAATCGGGAGTTGACCATAGGCATGGTGCTGGTGGGGAGCGTGGCAGGCGGCACGGCATCGAACGTGATCTGCTATTTGGCCAAGGGTGATGTCGCCTTATCTATCACTATGACGGCGCTATCCACCTTAGTGGGTGTGGTGCTCACCCCGTTGATTATCCAGCTATTAATCGGCGAGATGGTCGCTATTCCTTTAGTGGATATGCTAGTCAGCCTCGTTAAAATCGTGCTTATCCCAGTAACTGTGGGTGTGGTGTTGAATCACTTCTTTAAACCGCGGGTGGCTAAACTTGCCCCTGCATTACCCATTATTTCTATCGTGGCGATTGTGCTGGCCATCAGCATTATTGTGGCCTTAAATGCGGGGCAATTTGCGCAGGTGGGGCCTGTGATTTTACTCGCGGTGTTTCTACATAATGGCTTAGGACTCGCCTTGGGTTATACCTGTTGCCGCTTGCTCGGCTTTAGTCACACCGTGTGTAAAACCATTTCGATTGAGGTGGGGCTGCAAAACTCTGGTCTCGCAACTGCTCTGTGTATCAAGTTTTTTAGCCCAGTCTCCGCCGTCCCCAGCGCGATTTTCTCAATTTGGCATAATCTCTCAGGCGCCATGCTGGCAGGCTACTGGGCGAGCCGAGTGCAGAAACAGGCAGATGTATTGAAATAATTCCTGTAATGGTAGCGCTCGATTTATGGATTGATAAGGCGAGAGTTACTGAGGGAAGATTTTTGCTCTGATTAGGGAAAACTTTGGTATCTATTGCGTTTAACCTCGGGACGAACAAGCAGAATATCAACTGCATTCAAAAAGATTTGTACCCGCGGAATAACCGTCCGACGCCAGTGTTGGTCATGAATTTACGACTGACTATTAGCTTCACGACTATCACTTCATTCAGTAAGCATGTGATCGAAACCCTTATCGCCAATACAGGACAAAAATATGGCCACTAGGCGCTTAATTGGACGTTATATAAATCCACCACGACACAGGTAGTAGGCTGATTGATATAAAGAAAGTTGCAATTCGAAATTGATGACTATTAGAGGGAGGAATTCCGACCATTAGTACTAACCAGCCTAATATGGATGCAATTCCTAAAAATAAATTGCTTATCGATAGTGATAGGTTGCCAATAATGATCCCCATGAACACTCCTATCGCTAGGTACATCAATTTTGCTTTTGAAATATCACCCATGGTTTCCGTGTTTCCGCTAATCCTCCTATTAGCAACTTAGAATATAGGCAGAAACAGAAGAACGCTATAGGGTGACTGCTTAAGTCTTTGTGGCCGAATATCTGTAGATATAAAGTTATTGTAACTGACTTATCTTATTAACACTTAAAGTGTTTTTCCTTTCAATACCTAATGTATTTGCGTTATATCACAAAGTGATTTATTGAATGTAAATGATATCGATTATCAATTGTGATTAAGGTTGTTTTAAGATAAATTGTCGGCATTTTTAGTTAACACCTTTTTATCAATGAGTGCCGTCGAGGTTTTTATGAAATGCAGGGCGTTTAAGAAAAGTGCAATTGCCGCAATAGTTTCGAGTTTACTGGTCTCTTCCGTTTATGCTGGTGTGGATGCGGAATCTTCAGAACCGATTGAAAAAATTACTGTTTATGGTGAAAAGATTGAGCGTAGCCTGAAGGATACGACGTCATCTATTTCAGTGATTGATAAGGAAACCCTCGATAGCGGCCAATACCAATCAACCTCAAGTGCCTTATCAGAGGTGCCGAACGTGGTGGTGTTATCCGGCTCTGTGCCCGATATCCGTGGGGTTTCTGGTAATGGTTCGGCCTCCGGATTTAACTCTTTCACCGGTGGGGCTCGTGCGCGGGTATCAACCTTAGTCGATGGTGTGGCGGAGCCTTTTGTTGCGGATCTTACCGGTGATACTGGGCTGTGGGATATTCAACAAATTGAGGTTTTCCGCGGTCCGCAATCGACGATTAATGGTCGTAACAGCATTGGCGGTACGGTATTTATTAAAACCGAAGATCCGACCTTCGATTGGCAGGGCGCGGCTCGCGTGGGTTATCGCAATCAAGATAACTTTATCGACAGTGCCGTGATGCTCTCAGGCCCCATCCTCGATGATGAGTTAGCATTTAGGGTGAGCGGGCAAAATGTGACGGGCGAAACCTACAATAAAGGCTTGGAATACGAGACGAATCCCGCCACATTTGACCAAAATGAGTTGATCACCAATCGCTGGCGCGGCAAATTTTTGTGGCAACCGAGCGCGATTGAGGATCTCAAAGTGCTTTATAGCTTTTCTTACAATGATGAGAAAGGTGACTCAGGGCGTAACTATTTTACCGGTGACGATCCATGGGCATATAAGCCGATTTCCCAACGTTATATCGAGACTAAATCGACAACTCACTCAGTGAAAGTGGATTATGACCTCGGGGAAGGGCAAGCCCTCGATCTGATTGTCGCCTATATGGATTACGATTGGGGCTTTGAAACCTATGAGCCTCTCGTGACCGCCCAGCAATATGTTGATATGGAGGACAAGAGTTATACCGTAGATGGCAAATATAGCTTTGGCCTTAAAGACAAAGATTTCAACGGTTTTGTTGGTTTAGCCTATTTTAAACGTAGCCAAGATTTTGGTAGTACTGGCAGCTCAATCTATAGTGGTGATGACAGCACTAAGTCAGCCTCCGTTTATGGTGAAGTCACCTATGGGCTCGCCGACTCGATCTGGATTACTGTTGGTGGCCGCGTGATGCGTGAGGAGCAATTACGTAACTTCAACATGCGCTATCAAGGTAGTCTACTTGAGGAAAAACTCGATGACGCCAATACCGTTACCCTGCCGAAGTTAGTACTGCAATACGCGCTGAATGATAATACCACCTTAGCGGCCAGTGTTCGTCGTGGTTATAACTCGGGTGGTGGCGCGCTGTCTTTGGTGGAAAGCGAGTATTACTACTACGATGAAGAGTTTGTAAATACCTATGAACTGAGTAGCCGTAGCGCATTTGCCAATGGCGATGTCAACTTAAGTGCTAATATCTTCTACAACGATTTTGATGGTTATCAAGCGTCTAATAGCGCCCGCAAAATTACCAATATCGATAAAGCCGTCAGTTACGGTATTGAAGCCGAATTCAGCGCCATGTTAACTGAAAACTGGCAGTTTATTTCGGGCGTAGGTTTACTCGATAGCGAAATCAAGCAAGCCGACCCTAGCTATGGGGATATTATCGGTAATCAGTTGAACTCAGCCCCGCACATTACTGCTAATGCCGGATTCAAGTATTGGATGAATGATGCGTTCTCTTTCGGTTTTTCAGGCAACTATGTTGGCGAGTATTTTGCGGATATTAATAATACCGAATCTAGAATAGCGGGTGATTATGTTGTTGCGCGTGTGAGCCTTGATTATCAAACCGATAGCTGGAGAGTTAGCGGCTTTGTCAACAACCTGTTTGATGAGCAAGCGTTGACGGTAAATGAACCCGCCAGCCGCAGTTACCCCGATGGTTATGCCGCGATTATCGATCCCAGAAATATCGGTGTCTCTGTGATGTATCGCTTCTAATCACTGGATCTAACGCACTTATTTTACCCATAAAAAAACCTCCACAATATGCTGTGGAGGTTTTTTATTTTCAGCGACTTTTACTCTTTATATTTCAACGTGCCGTTAGCTTTGATTTCGTCGTACCACAGGTTGTGGTGTTGGGTTGCCCAGTTTTCATCACAATAACCAGACACCATACACTCCATACCGCCTTCTGACATTACCGTTGCCATGAAGATATGCACGATAGAGAAAGCACAGATCACGATGGCGCTCACTGAGTGCAATACCAGCGCGATTAAGCTTAAGGTGCGGCTTGGTTCGAAAAGATTTGGGAACAGTAACAACATGCCCGATGCTGAAATGATTAACCCGAACAGGGCAAAGGCCCAGAACCACATTTTTTCACCGGCGTTGGCAAAGCCTGCATCAGGGTGTTTACCTTTGAATGGACCAAAGTTGATGTAACCACCAACAACCAGGAACCACTTCACGTCGTACATTTTTGGCAGCTGGTTCTTCGCCCATAACACTGTCATCAATGCCCAGCCGATCATAAACGGAATCGCCATCACATCATGGATTTGCTTAGCGCCATAGACGATAGCTTCCCAGATGCCTTCGCCCAACCAAGGTTGGAAGAAGAAGCGACCTGCTAATAAGGTTAAGCCCGTTAATATCAATAGTAAGCACGGAATCGCACCTAACCAGTGAATAGAAACGTCGAATTTAGACCAGCGATGCACTAACTTGCCTGAAAAACCATGGTGTAGCTTAGAAATGCCGTTCACCTTGATAAATAAGACAAAGATAATGATCATGCCGAATAGCGCTGCCATTAAAGCCGGCGCTAACCAGTCGCTACGTAGCTCCAACACCCGTAGATCATAAGTATTGATCGGCTGTGCGTGGAACTCGCTTTGTGAGGTAGTGTATCCCGTCGCGCCATCCTTCAGCTGTGCCCAAATTTGGGCATCAGAGGCTTGAGGTTGGATCGCCTGTCCATCACCACCATTGGCTAGACACACGGCACTAAATAGCAGTGCTATGGCTAGACCTATGTGTTTGAACCATTTGTTCATCATACATCCTCTCTCGCTTAGTGGCGCCTGCAAGCAGGCACCAAGCTAAGTCTGTGGACAGATCCTGTGACCTGAATTAATTCCAAGCCGCGTTTTTAGCACCACGGTAAGCCACGCGCTCACGGAAGATGTTCGAAACAACTTCTGCATCACCCGCTAATAAGGCTTTAGTGGCGCAGAGTTCTGCGCACATTGGCAGTTTGCCTTCAGCAATACGGTTTGAACCGTACTTCTGGCGCTCTGCCTCTGAGTGGTTTTCTTCTGGGCCACCGGCACAGAAGGTACATTTATCCATCTTACCGCGGCTACCAAAGGCACCTTTTTTCGGGAACTGTGGTGCGCCAAATGGGCAGGCGTACAAGCAGTAACCACAACCAATACAGGCATCTTTGTTATGTAGCACAATGCCGTCATCGGTTCTGTAGAAGCAGTTTGCTGGGCAAACCGCCATACATGGTGCATCTGAGCAATGCATACAGGCGACAGAGATTGATGCCTCACCTGGTTGACCATCGTTGATGGTTACCACGCGGCGGCGTTGGATACCCCACTCGAGAGCGGAGTCGTTTTCGTTTTTACATGCGGTGACACAGCCGTTACATTCGATGCAGCGCTTGGTATCACACAAAAATTTCATTGTAGCCATAGTGGCAATTCTCCTAGCTTAAGCTGCACTTACGCTTTAACGATCTGACAGAGCGACGCTTTGGTTTCCTGCATTTGGGTCACAGGGTCATAACCATAGGTCAGTGCTGTGTTACAGGATTCACCGATAACGTAAGGCACTGTGCCCTCAGGGTAGTTAGGCGCTAAGCTTTCGCCGTGCATCACACCCGCAAAGTGGTAAGGCATAAAGGTCACACCTGGTTTAACGCGTGGCGTTACCATGGCTTGTACTTTAATGCGGCCACCTTCGGCGCCCTCTAACCATACAAACTCACCGTTGCGGATACCGCGGTCGGCAGCGTCGCCTGGGTTGATTTCAACAAACATTTCCTGTTGAAGCTCAGCCAGCCATGGGTTAGAACGAGATTCTTCACCACCACCTTCATATTCCACTAAACGACCAGAGGTCAGTACTAATGGATATTTACCGCTGAAGTCTTTCTCTTGGATTGACTTGTACAGTGTTGGTAGACGATGAACTTGCATATCGTCGTAGGTTGGGTACTTAGCGACTAAGTCACGGCGTGCGGTGTATAACGGCTCGCGGTGCACAGGTACTTGGTCTGGGAAGGTCCAAACGATACAGCGGGCTTTGGCGTTACCAAATGGGATACAACCGTGCTTAATTGCCACGCGCACGATACCGCCTGACAGGTCAGTCTTCCAGTTTTTACCTTCGGCTTCGGCTTTTTCCTCGGCAGTCAGATCATCCCACCAACCCAATTGCTTGAGCATATCGGCAGTAAACTCAGGATAACCATCTTGGATTTCCGCACCTTTAGAGTAAGTGCCATCCGCCAAAATGCTTTGACCGTTGTATTCAACACCATAACGAGCACGGAAGTTACCGCCGCCGTCTTTTACGTGTTTGGCTTGGTTATACAGAATTTGGGTACCAGGATGTTTAGCTTCTGGTGTACCCCAACATGGCCAAGGTAAACCGTAGGTTTCGCCCTTCGCAGGCCCCCCTGCGGCTTCAAGCGTTTTATTGCTGAAGGTGCCCCAGTTTTGGGTGTGTAACTTGATACGCTCAGGGCTTTGACCTGTCATACCGATAGTCCACATACCGCGGTTAATTTCGCGAGTAATGTCTTCGATTACTGGTAAGCCGTTTTCTTTGGCGATGCGTTTAGTGTACTGCTCGTCAATACCGAGTTTTTGCGCTAAACGGTACATGATTTCGATGTCGGTTTTTGACTCGAATAAAGGTTGGATAACCTGCTCACGCCATTGGATAGAACGGCCTGAGTTAGACACTGAACCTTGTGTTTCAAACTGAGTCGCAGCAGGTAACAGATACACGCCATTCTTACGACGGTGCATAACACCTGCCATTGTTGGGAATGGGTCGACAACGACGACTGTATCCATCTTGTCTAAGGCATCACGCACTTCACGTTGACGGGTTTCAGTGTTGACCGATTGACCCCAGAAGAAGGCCATACGGATATTGTCTTTCTGAGCCAGTTTGCTCTTGTCTTCTAACACGCCATCGTGCCAGCGAGAACAAGGAATGCCTGGAGTGGTCATTGGATCTTTGCCTAAGTAGGCGTTTTGATCGAAACGGCTCTTCACCCATTCCATATCCAGATCCCACACGTGGGTCCAGTGAGTCCAAGCCGCAGAGGTTAAACCGTAGTAACCTGGTAAGTTATCGAATAACAGACCTAAGTCAGTCGCACCTTGTACGTTATCGTGACCACGGAAAATGTTAGTACCGCCACCAGATACGCCCATGTTACCTAAGGCTAATTGCAGAATACAGTAAGCACGAGTGTTAGCGTTACCGACGTGATGCTGAGTACCACCCATACACCAAATCACAGTACCAGGACGATTATCGGCCATCAGTTTAGCGGCTTGATAAACCACTTCTTCGCTTACGCCAGTGATATCCGCCACTTCTTTTGGCGGGAATTTTTTCACTTCTCTGCGGATACTTTCCATCTCGAATACGCGATGTTTGATAAAGGTTTTATCTTCCCAACCGTTTTCGAAAATGTGCCACAACATACCGTAGATAAACGGAATATCAGTACCAGGACGAATTGCACAGTGCAGATCTGAGTGCGCTGCTGTGCGAGAGAAACGTGGATCAACGACGATGATTTTCGCGTTATTTTTCTCTTTAGCGATCAGAATGTGTTGCATTGAAACCGGATGCGCTTCCGCTGGGTTTGCCCCGATCAGGAAGATAGCATTGGCATTCTGAATATCGTTGAAAGAGTTAGTTTGCGCACCGTAACCCCAAGTGTTAGCAACACCGGCTACCGTGGTAGAGTGACAAATACGAGCAGAGTGGTCGACGTTGTTTGTGCCCCACATGGCCGCCAGTTTGCGGTACATATAGCAGCCTTCGTTAGAAAACTTAGCGCTACCCATGAAGTACACTGAGTCTGGGCCAGATTCTTTACGAATGTTGAGCATTTGGTCGCCCACTTCGTTAATCGCATCTTCCCAAGAGATTTTTTTCCACTTGCCATCAACCAATTTCATTGGGTATTTCAGGCGTTTTTCACCGTGGCCATGCTCACGCAGTGCAGCACCTTTAGCGCAGTGACCGCCGGCGTTGAATGGGTGATCAAATGCGGGTTCCTGACCTGTCCATACACCGTTTTGTACTTCGGCATATAGACCGCAACCGACGGCACAGGCACTACAAATCGTACGTTTAACTTCGATAGGCGCATCGTGCGGTACATCTTTGGCTTCTGCGCGGCGCATCATGCCAGTACCCATCAGAGAAGCGGCTGCGATACCACCGGTAGCAATACCTGCTTGCTTCATAAATTGACGACGGCTAATGCCTAACGTCGGTTTGTCGGCCACTTTGGCGACATCGGACTTGCGAGTTAACTTCATCGCTGACTTCTCCTAGATTAGCTACGCAGGCTATCGTAATAGCTGATAATGTGCGCAGTTTCGTGGTAACCCTTAGGTTCTTTAGTTGTTACCTTGCTGCTCTCGCTGGCTTGGGCTGCACTGATGCCGGTAGCGGCAATTGCGGCGCCGGCTACGCTGCCAACGGTGAGTGCTTTAAGCAAAGAACGGCGAGTTAAATCGCTAGGTTGTTGCTTCATGCTGACTCCTGAAATAGGGATTATGGTTCTTGGGATGGCGCGACTTTTCGAGGAGTGGTGCTTGTTATCAAAAAGTGAAGATTAGAGGTGAAAAAGATAATAAAATCATCTTGCTTGCCGTTAATCATCGCGCGTGACGGCAATATAGTAGGAAAAGATTGAGTAGGATTTGATCTAGAACAGTTTGCGGTAACAGAAGATGATACGCCGAGGGCGTTCAAAATTCTGTGTCAGGCTAATTTTTAAATTTCCAGCACGCTATCTAAACGTCCTTCAAAATAAATCGCTAACTGAGATAAACAAAGGCTCCAATTGTGGATTGGCATGGTCCATTT
>NZ_LGYY01000206.1:0-21440 GCF_001308045.1 Shewanella sp. Sh95 | reverse complement strand
ATCGAGGTACTCAGGCGGCCTGATTATCAAATCACGGAGAAAGAATTGCTGGCGGCCTGGGTATTATTCGCCAATCAGTTGCTCAAATATGGCTATGCTATGGCTGATTTATGAGGGGATCCTTCAGTACTTTTTCAGTATGTGTAGATTTAAATTTAAGCAATATTAAATATACAGATTTTTATGCGGTATTTTTGAATGTTTAATGTTGAAAATATCTTAACGAAAGGATTTAAGAATGGTTTTATAAAGCTGTTATAGCCTTTATTAAATTTTTGAGAGTTCTTTTTACTTTGTCAGTCTAAAGTTTTGTGAGTGAATTGATGGTGTGGATTTTAATTTGAAAAGGAGTGAATATAAATTCACTCCTTATTTTATTCTGTATGTTGTGTTATTAAATTTTTATTTAGTACGTTAAGTAGTCAAATACACTTACCGTATTTTATGCCTATTACTTAAGTTCAACTATAGTTGTGTCAATATTGGCCATTGGGTTGGGTAGATAATGAGTCAAATACCGAAGAGCGACGTAGGCAACGACGACAGTGGCTACACCGAGTTCAAAATCTGCCAACAACCTTACCCATTGAGTGAGATCGGTCATTTGACTAAATTGCTCAAGCCAGTGAGCGGTTTTAAAGAGTGCAGTAGCACCGATCACCATGGGGAAAGTAAAGGCTGCATAACCAGGGCTAAAGGGCAATTTAAGTAAATGGAAAAAAGCAAGGTAGATAACCGCTGTCATTAAGATGGCAATACTTGCCAATAAGGCGACTAAGGCGATTGATGGTTGCTCACAAACCGTTAAATAGCCTGCAAGGGATAAACTTGCGGGAGCAGCAAGGATGGCAATAGTGGGCTTAGCTGCGTCAGGAATCGCTTGACAAAAGATCAAGCGATAGAGCATCAGTGGCAGCATGACTAAATAGGCGATCATACCGAAGGCTAAAATGGTGTTAACTAACCAAGGTTCACCATTGCTGGGGAAAGACACAGCAGCCACTATGATGCCAATGGGTGGCACAAACCAGCTAGGCACCATATGTTCGAGTTTGAAGTCGATAGCACGATAGTAGATAAAGGCGCCTAAAAATACGATATGAATCGCAATGGCGGCTAACCAAAGGGCTAATCCCGCATGGGGAAAATAGTGACCGAGCAGGTTAGACACTACCATTAATGCCATGGCAAAAGTCGGTATTACGCTGCCGACGACGGGATGGCTAAGTTCATTTTTGAGCACTGTAGGATGCAGCAAAAACTTACCGGCTAGCATTAGTAACAGTGCTGAGGCAATAATTGCACCAATTAATTGACCCCAGCCATTCAGTGAAGGCATTACACTTTCCCAAGTCCACCCTAAGCTTGCGATTGCGAGTGCGAGTCCGCCCATAGGGCTAGGTAATTTTGCGGCCTGTGCGGTCCAACGTTTACGCTTTGAAGTCATATTACTTACCTCTCAACACTGACATTAATTCGATGTATCTATTTGTTAATGTCAGTGTATGACTAAGGTGTTAATAAATAAAATTGATTAATTTTATCCATTGATTCAGTTTTTATTAACTAGCAAGGTTTTCGTTTACAACGAAGCAAAGTATGCCCAAGCCCAATATTGTCAGTATCCTCATCGACGTATAAACCTGCTTGATGCAGCAAGGCCATCAAGTCCTTAGAGTGGTACATTCGACTATTGCCATTGGCCATTGCGGTGAAGTACAAGCTCGTGGCGTTAACACAATAGGCCGAGGCGGCAGAAGGCTGTCTATCCCAGAAGGTTTCGACAATAAACAACTGACTATTGGCTGTCATCGCATTTGCGGTGCGTTGCAAAATGCTCAAGATTTGCGCCTTAGAGAAGCAGTCAAGAAACTGACTCATCCAATAGGTATCAGCACCTTCAATAAAAGGGCGCGACTCATCGAGTAAGTCGGTGGCAAAGGTATGGACTCTATCGGTAACGCCATGTTTTGCAGCATTTTCTTTGGCAATGGCTAATTGCCCTGGAAAGTCCATCAGGGTCACTTCAACCTTAGGATCGAATTTGCAGCAGCTTAGAGCCCACTTTCCGGTGTTACCACCAATATCGACTAAGTGTTTTGGACTATGGGCAAAGACTAAGGGTAAAAGCTGCGGAAAAGCATGATCAGAATAATAATGATCAAATGCAAACCAACTCTCTTTTGCGGCGTAAGGCAGATCTTTCAATGCGGGATAGATAGTTTGCCAGTCACCAAATACACTCAGCCCCGCGGGTTTACCAGTGAGTAGCGCCTTATCCAGCGTAAATAATCCCTGATAACATACGTCCTGCACAAAGTTGAGGTTGATTGCTGCCATATCATCATGCAGTAAAAAATGACCTGTTTTATCGAGAACATAGGCGTCTTCGTTAAGCCACACCAGCCCCATGCTTAGTCCCATATCCAATAACACCCCAAGGGCGTATTCACTCAACATGTTCGTTTGGGCTAGTTTCGCTAAGGTCACCCCTTGCTCACCAGCCTTATCAATAATGGCTAGCACTTCAAATTTGAGTAGACAATGCGCGACCTGAAAACTCACGGGTCCAAAGGCAATTTTCTGTGCCTCAAACTTGGCATCAAAGGCGCTTAACGCTTTTGGATTTTGGTAGAAAGACATAAAAGACTGACGTTAATCTTGGAGAGGGCTATTTATAGCGGACTGAATTGTTAAAGCTAGCATTGCACGGAAAAACTATGAACTGTGTCCAATTTCACCAATAAATCAGGCTCTTGATAGCAACAATATTCGTTCGAAAGAGATATGCATGGCAAGAATTAACTGGCAGGCATAAAAATACCCAGACGGAGCTGGGTATTTTTATCAACAAGCGATGAGATTACTGAATATTTTCTTCGTCGCCAAATTGGCCTTGGAACAATACTGATGATAAGTAACGTTCGGCAGCCGAAGGCAGGATAACCACAATGTTTTTATCCGCAAACTCAGGCAGGGCAGCGATACGGTTAGCTGCAACCACTGCTGCGCCCGAAGAAATACCGACTAAAATGCCTTCTTCTTGCATCAAGCGACGGGCCATGTCGATAGCTTCATCGTTAGTGACGGTTTCAACGCGGTCGATTAACTCAAGATCTAAGTTACCAGGGATAAAACCTGCGCCAATACCTTGAATTTTGTGTGGACCAGGTTGTACGGGTAATCCCGCTAAGGTTTGGGTGATAACTGGTGAATCTGCTGGTTCTACCGCGACAGAAGTAATGGCTTTGCCTGCAACTTTCTTCAGGTAACGGCTCACGCCAGTGATAGTACCACCTGTACCTACACCCGCAACAAACACATCCACAGCACCATCGGTATCGTTCCAAATCTCTGGACCTGTGGTTTTTTCATGGATTTCTGGGTTAGCAGGGTTATTAAACTGTTGCAGCATAATGTATTTTTCTGGGGCTGATTGACGGATTTCTTCCGCTTTATCAATCGCACCTTTCATGCCTTTTGCGCCTTCAGTCAGTACAAGGTTTGCACCTAAGGCTTTAAGCAGCTTACGACGCTCTAGGCTCATAGTGTTTGGCATCGTTAACGTCAGCTTGTAACCACGGGCGGCGGCTACATAAGCTAAGGCAATCCCGGTGTTACCTGAGGTTGGCTCAATCAGTTCATGATCTTTGGTGAGCAGGCCTTTTTTCTCGGCATCCCAAATCATATTGGCACCGATACGGCATTTGACACTGAAACTTGGATTACGTGCTTCGACTTTTGCTAGCACTTTACCTTGGCTTACGCGGTTTAAACGCACTAACGGGGTGTTGCCAATAGTATATGAATTGTCTTCGAAAATTTTGCTCATGGATTGCTTGCTCCTATGTTTGCACTATTGAATCATAATCGCCTGTGGCGTATTTAGAAGTGATTGTTTGTTCTTCTTTATTCGATTTAGTTATTAAAGATGTCGCTGTTATTCGTAAAGCCAGATTGGTCGTGGGTTTAACTGTGTTAACCTCTTGCTAACATCAATAAAAATTGCAATAGAACGAGAACAGTCATTTGATGTTTTGGTGATAAAAGCGCTAATCGGAATCGGATTTCAACCATTATGAAGCAACAACAAACAGATTTGGGCAAAGATCCTAGAACTATGGTCACTCCTAAGGCATTTACTATTGCCGAATCGGTACTTTATACCCCATTAGCAACACCATTTAAGCGGGCGCTAGCGATATTAATCGACGGTTTATTTATCACTATTTTAGCCGAGCAAATGGATTGGCTGTTTGTTCTGCTGGTGGTGGGGATTATTTATATCGAAAAACGTAGCCGCCAGTTTGGCCGCTTTCTCAAATGGGGCCTCTATGCCGCCATGCTAGGGTTAATGCTCTTTAGCTCGGCGGGGAATTTGTGGGATTTGCATCAATCCAATCAATCCACCCGCGACAAGGTCTCCGCGCCCCAGGATAGTAAGACTGTTGTTAAGGCGATTCCTGGCCTTGTCTCCCTCGGACTCTGTGAAAATACGGATTGTGCCCGTGAACAAATCCGTTCTTTGCAACAGACGCTCGAAACTCAGACGCTGGAAAATGTACCCATTGAGGGCATGTCGGCAGCTGAGCGCCGCGATATGGTATTAGATACTTTAGCTAGCACGGATTTATCCGAGGCTGATAAAACGCAGTTACGTGATGAAATCATGGCGGGCACTCTCTGGCCCGAGGTGAAAGTGTTTGAAGTCACTCTCGATTCAGCCACGGATTCAACAACACCATCACAATCACCAAAGCCAAGTCATTTGCTTGATGACAAGCTTGAACGTAGGGCGAACCCAGTGTCTGAACCACAAGCCGATGGATTAGCTAACGCGCATACCGATAAACAAGCCGCAGATGAAGATCTTAATTCCGTGCGTCAAACGGAAAGTAACAACACCGAAAACGCCGATGAGGAGGAAAGTGATACCCGCAGTGTGCTGGCGTGGATTAAAGGCTTTATGAGCGATATGGGCTTAGGGTTTGGTTGGGCGGCATTTTACTTTACCGTGTTTACCGCCAAATTTGATGGTCAGACCTTAGGTAAAAAACTATTAGGTATTCGCGTTATTCAACTTGATGGCGCTAAAATCAGCCTTTGGACCGCTTTTGGCCGTTATGGTGGCTATGCGGCGGGCTTTACGACAGGCTTACTTGGCTTTATGCAGATCTTTTGGGATGCCAATCGGCAGGGGATCCAAGATAAAATATCTTCCACAGTCGTGATAGACTTAGCGCAAATGCATAAAAAGCAACAATTAGAGCAGCAACAGGCGCAGGCTGAACACGCATTAGCCGCCGTGCCAACACAGAATAATGCGACGTCTGCTCACCTTACAACAAGCACCCGTTCGGAGCACCTATGAAACAGGTCGTTATTTCTGGCAGCGGTTTATTTACGCCGCCACACAGTATTTCAAATGAAGCTTTGGTGGAGAGCTTCAACGCCTATGTCGATATGTTTAACCTTGAAAATGCTGGATTAATTGAGCAGGGCCATGTCGCGCCGCTGTCTTATTCTTCCAGTGAGTTTATCGAGAAAGCCTCGGGCATCAAGCACAGATATGTGATGGTTAAAGACGGTATTCTCGATCCTGAAATCATGATGCCGCTTATCCCTGAGCGCAGCAGTGACGAGTTATCCATGCAGGCCGAAATTGGGGTTGAGGCGGCATTGATGGCACTGAAACAAGCGGACGTGAAGGCCGAGCAAATCGATTTAGTGATTGTTGCCTGTGCTTATACGCAGCGCGCTTACCCGGCGATGGCGATTGAAATCCAGCGGGCACTCGGTACCCGTGGCTATGGTTACGATATGCAGGTTGCCTGTTCTTCGGCCACCTTTGCCATTGTGGCCGCTGCCAATGCGATTGCGACGGGCTCGGCTTCACGGGTGTTAGTGATTAATCCCGAAATTTGTTCGGCGCAAGTGAATTACCGTGACCGTGACAGTCACTTTATCTTCGGCGATGTCGCGACCGCTATGGTGCTTGAAGAGCAAAGCCTAGTGGCCGCGAGTAAAGGCTTTAACATTGTTTCAAGCCGTTGTTTTACCGACTACTCTAACAATATTCGCAGTAATTTTGGCTTTCTCAATCGCTGCGATCCAAGTTCGGCGCATCAGGCAGATAAGCTATTCCACCAACAGGGACGCAAAGTCTTTAAAGAGCTGTTGCCGATGATTTATCAACATTTAGATGAACATCTGGGCGAGCAATCCCTCACGCCGCAGTCATTTAAGCGTTTGTGGTTGCATCAAGCCAACATCAATATGAACCTGTTTGTGGTGAAAAAACTGCTAGGGGATGAGGTGACGCCCGATCAGGCGCCCGTGGTACTCGATGAGTATGCCAATACCGCCTCCGCAGGCTCTGTGATTGCCTTCCATAAATATTCCGCTGACTTTAATGCGGGCGATTTAGGGCTATTAAGCTCTTTTGGTGCGGGTTACTCCATCGGTAGTGTGATTTTGCAAAAACGCTAAATCGACAAAAGCCCCATTGCCAGCAATGGGGCTTTTGCTTTTATATCAGCACATTGGGTTAAACGGCTTGATGCCGTACCTTAACCGAAAATGCTTTTAATCAGACAAGGCAGTTAACAGCCTTAAAAACAGTTTTTTAAAGCCTCAGTTGCAGTACGAGAACCTGTCACCATGACGCTTCTTTACCCTGATTCGGATATTCCGTTCCATCCCAATCCTGGCTGGTTTCTTGGCGCCTTTAATTGTTATGACCGCGAGGAAACGCTCGGGGAAACACTCAATCGTTACGATCCTTTAGATCCCGCGCAGCTGCAAGCGCTGTACGATGCTTATGTATTTGATGAGTTTGGTGAGCAGTTGGGATTTACCTCTGCCCACAGGGTCGCGATGGCGACGAATCTAATCGCTGCGCTGAGTGAGGCAAAGCATGATTTTGTCGCCTATTTAGCGATTGATGAGAGCGAGGAGGAATGGTGTTTTCCTTCAACGTGGGCATTCCCGCGGCCACGCTATCCCTTTGAACAGGCGTATCTTGCGCTGCTGCGGCATTGGGGAGTGGAGCTCACCGCAATGGGGATTGCGCTTCCCAGCCCAAGCTTATTGGGGATCCATGAGTCTTAGCTAGAATTCTGATTTAAGCCCACAAGCCTTGTTGTGGGCTTTATGCTAAACCTTTCTGCCTAGAGCAACCAGGCGTAGCTTAGCTTCATAAAATAGGTCTTCTCGTCCCGAGTGAGCCGCGTGAGTTCACCATCCGAGGTTAAACTGTCGGAATAGCCCAAATAGAACACGCTCTGGGGATTAAGTTTGTAGCCGTAGAGGATTTCATTGCCTAAGTGCGCCGCTTCGCTATCGGGCGACGAATACAAATACTGCGTAAGATTACGCTCGATTTGGGTGTAAATGCTCGATAGGCGAATAAAGCTGTGCAGACTCAGTTGCCAGTGCAGGCGCACATCCGAAAGGTTTGCGGTAAAGAGTTTATCCTGCTCGACCTCCATATGTTGATAAAGATGAGAAATCTCCACCGATAAACCGTTGGCGATTTTCCAGTTCAATATTGGATTGATTAAGGTCTTTGTGCCTAATCTATCATTGAGAAAATCAATCTCATCGCCGTAATGGATCTCCAGCTCAAGGCTGAGGGCTGAAATCGGCGTAATGGCTCCGTAAAGCCAGCCTTGAGTTTCCTCATATTGATTGCTGTTACCTATTACGGCGAGTTGCGCTGTATTATGGCGTGGTCCGACCCGCTCACGGGTTTCTACCCCAAAGGACAATTCACTTTGTAGTGCGCCATACATTTCCCAAAAGATCTCAAATTCTTGCTCGAGCTGTTCTCCCGCTTGATTGTGGGTGATATCCCAGTCACCGCCAAATTTTATCTTGTTAAACACCACTTGCGGATACCAAATTAAGCCACCGCCAGCCATAAAGGTGCGATAGTCAATTTTCTCTACAAAGCCCAAATCGGCACGAAAATTAGGGGAAACATCGTGATATTCGCTGTAGGCAAACCAATCGCGGGCATTGTGTTCATAGGTCAGTTGATACAAGGCGCCACTAAAATCCTCATCTGATTGGCTACGTAATACTTGTTCATTCACTTGGCATAGGCCAAATTCACAGTTTAAAGGCGTTTGACCGCAGAGTAGCCCTTCTGTGAGTTCTCCCTCCACATTGCCACAAAATTGTTGGTACAGGGCTGTGGGGTAACGTGTCTGGGAATGGGCGACCTGAGTGGTAAATATATCTTGCTCAGTAGGCTGGTATTTGGCATCTAAACTTATGACATAATTGTGGTAATCATTATTATCATCGGTTTGTACAGCAAATTCAGTCAGTTGATTGTCGGCACTGCTCTTTGCCGTGATAAGACCCCCAAAGGAAAAGGTTTTATCCATATCGAAGCGGTAACGCGCAGCCAGATTGAGGCTTTCCTCTGCTAATGAGGCGACCTCTGAACTTAAATTACCCGGCATTAAAAAGGTGGCTTGGCTGTCATTGGCGGCCAGCAGTGCCCAGGTGTGTTGCTCGGTTTGGCTGGTGAGTTTGAGTCCGTAATCCGGCGATACGATATTGCGGGTATGTAGCAGATTCACTTGGGTATCGAAGTAGTCTTTATTATCGAGGAAGAAGGGGCGTTTTTCGTCGTAAAACAATGCGAAAGTACTGTTAATATCGAGCTGACCCGCATCGGATTCGACTTGAGAGAAATCGGGGTTAATGGTTGCATTCAACAAGGTGCGGGCATTCATTCCCCAGCGTAAATCAAACCCCGGTTCATAGTCCGTATCTGTTTGCCAACCGTGTGCAGTTTTATGTTCATTGCGAGTTGCTACAAAAGCGGGAGTAATTTGCAGATCTTGCCCTTGCTTGGCTGAAGCTAAACCTGTGGCGACACCGAGCTGACAGAGCTGGCAACTGATGTTGCGGTCAATTTTATGGGTGGAGAGACGATGGTTTTCATTACGTGGATAGTAGCGAATAAGCTCAAATCCCCAGTCTTGAATGGGCTTTTTATCGTCAAAGTTGAATAGCCGTAATGGCAGTTCGACTTCCACCTGATAGCCATCTGCGGTGATTTTACCGGCGGTTTTCCAAATGCCATCCCACGCTTCGCTCTCTTCGCCCGTGAGTTCATTCTCTATCGAGTCTAGTTGCACGCCCAGCGGGTTGATAAAAAACTGATAGGCCAAGCGTGCGTTATTGAGGGTATCGAGTTTGATCCCCACCAGATCATCACCCCAGAGATTATCCCTGTCCTTGAGAGTGGCACGAATGCGTTGAGGCTGACTGTCTTTGGCGGTAAAGGCCACAAATAGGCTGGTTTGGGTCGCGTAGATTCTGGCCTCGGTGTAAACGGGCGCCGCCGTGTTTTCTCCGGGCTGAGTCTCATAGCGTAACTCGGCCAGCGCCGCGTGCTGCCACACTGCCTCATCAAATTCACCATCAATCTCGGCGGTATCAGTTAAGGTTGGAATTGTTAACTGAAATTGGCTAACTGAGCCGGCCTGACTCGGTAAGCTCAGAAACATCATGCTCGATAGCAGAAAGGGGAGAAACGTCTTCAACAACTGGGCCCAAAATAATCCGTAAATTACGCGCAGTGTGCCAGAAGTTTTGAGTTAACAAGAATGAGTAATTGTTACAAGGATTGTATTTAAATTGGATTGAGTTAGAGCCAAAGCGCACTGGATGGCATGCATCCAGTGCGATAAGGAGAATTATTCAGGTGCGACCACAGGATTACGGTAGGCTTCACGGTACTTATCGACCCACATGGCGGTGGCACCACAAATTGCCACAGGCATCACAATAAAGTTCACCACAGGGATCATCGAAAACAGTGTCACTGTTGCGCCAAAGCTGAAACTGGTGCCGCGGGTTTGATTCAGTGCAAAGCGCATATCCTTGAAGCTCACCTTGTGGTTATCGAAGGGATAGTCGCAGTATTGAATCGCCATCATCCAAGCACTGAATAAAAACCACAGAATAGGCGCCAAGGTTTGCCCGACCATTGGCACTAAAAATAGCAGTAAAAATACCAATGCACGGGGCAGATAGTATTTCAGTTTGATCCATTCACGGCCAAGAATGCGCGGTAAGTCTTTGACTAAGTCCATGCCTGAACCGGTATGCATGGGTTTGCCGGTTAATAGTTGTTCAACCTTTTCGGCCAGTAAGCCATTAAAAGGCGCGGCTAGCCAGTTCATCACTGAGCTAAACACAAAGGCTAGCATCACCAACATAGTGACAACCGCCAGCGGCCAGAGCAGAAAGTTAAGCCAGCTTAAATATTCTGGGAGCTGGGCATTCATCCAAGTAAAGAGCAGATCGAGCTGACCGACAGCCACATAAATTACGGCGGCAAAAAGTAACAGGTTAATCATTAAAGGAATAAATACAAAAGTACGAAGACCTTTACGTGTAATCAAACCAAAGCCATCGAGAAAATAATTCACACCACTTTTAGCCTGTGAGGGCGAGGGAAATTTCTGTGTCATATCGTCATTCCAAAAAGTTGAGATACAGCGCGGGAGACAGATAACTGCGATTGTGATCAACTCGTCGCGAGATGACAAGCTAAAAGCCGCATGAATTCAATAAAAAGCGTTACAAAATGCGGCTTGCTTTGTTAAAGTTGGCCTCAGAATTCTATGACATGACTCGGGCTAATATTGGCCTGCACCGATATCTGCCATCGCCCTGATGGCTTTTTAAACTGAGACGCGCTAACTGGCACTATGAGATTAAAACAAATAAAACTTGCCGGCTTTAAGTCGTTTGTCGATCCCACCAAAATTCCGTTTTTACAGGCATTAAGCGCCATTATTGGCCCTAATGGCTGCGGTAAATCGAACGTGATTGACGCCGTGCGTTGGGTGCTAGGTGAAAGCTCGGCCAAACATTTGCGCGGCGACTCCATGAGTGACGTAATTTTTAACGGCTCCAGCGCCCGTAAACCAGTATCTGTGGCGGGCGTTGAACTGGTGTTTGAAAATAAAGAAGGCCGCCTTGCGGGCCAATATGCCAGTTATGAAGAAATCTCGGTCAAGCGTCAGGTGAGCCGTGACGGTGAATCTTGGTATTTTCTCAACGGCCAAAAATGTCGCCGCAAAGACATCACCGATCTATTTATGGGCACCGGGCTTGGGCCGCGCAGTTACGCCATTATCGAGCAGGGCACTATTTCACGTTTAATCGAATCTAAACCACAAGACTTACGTACTTTTATCGAAGAGGCGGCGGGGATTTCTCGCTATAAAGAACGGCGGCGTGAAACGGAAAATCGTATTCGTCACACCCGTGAAAACTTAGAGCGTTTAGGGGATATTCGCAGTGAGTTAGCCAAACAACTGGAAAAGCTCAGTCAGCAGGCAAAAGCCGCAACACAATATCGCGAGCTAAAGCAGGCTGAGCGTAAAACCCATGCTGAATTGCTGGTGATGCGCTACCAAGAGCTGCAAAGCCAGATGGCGAGTTTATCGGAGCAGATTAGCTCGCTTGAGCTGCAACAAGCGGCAGCGCAATCCTTAGCGCAAACGAGTGAGTTAGAAAGCACTGAGCTGCAAGTTACGCTTTCACAGTTAGCCGAGCAAGAGCAGCAGGCGGTCGAAGCCTATTATCTAACGGGTACTGAAATCGCAAAGCTTGAGCAACAGTTGCAGAGCCAAAAGCAGCGCGACGCCCAGCTACATACTCAGCTCGAGCAATTGAGCGAGCAAATCACCCAAAACCAAGCCAAATTAGCCGCTTATCAAGCTAGTTTTCAAGCGCTTGAGCTAGAGCTTAGCCAACTTGCGCCGCAACATGAGTTGCAGCAAGAAATGCTCGATGAGCTGCAAGCCCAGTGGGAGATGAGTGTTTCGCGCAGTGAGGCGCAAAGTGAAAGCGCCAGAGTGCTGGCGGCGACAACCGCTCAGCATAAGCTGCAATTAGAATTACACCGCAGCAAACTGACGCATCAGCAGCAATTAAATGCCCATAAAACCCAGTTACACCAAGAACAACAGCAAGAGTTAGCCTCACTCAATGAGCATGCCCTTGAAGATAACAGCGCATCACTCAATGACGAGATTACCCAGTTAGAGCAAGCATTAGCTGAACAAGTTGAAATTAATCAAGAGTTTGAATCCACTCTGGCTACCGATACTCACGCGTTAGATGTTGCGCGAGGTGAGTTTGAGCAGTTATCGCAGCGTTTAACTTCGATGCGGGCGCGCTTCGAACTGGTTGAACAATGGCTGGCAAAACAAGAAGAGTTAAGTGATAAGCCGCAGCTGTGGCAAAGCATTCAAGTGGAAAACGGCTGGGAAGCCGCGGCAGAGCTGGCGCTGCAGGGATTAATGACGCTGCCCGTGGGCGTTGACGCCAATGAGATAGGGTTTTATGCCGATGCTGCCTTGGCGGCGGATGCGCATCTCGATGGTTCTCCCATCTTAGGGGCCAAATTGAACCTTGCCCCTTGGCTTAAGGGACTTAAATGGGCCGATAATCTGGCCAGCGCACAAGCACAAGTGGCGAGCTTGGCGGCCGATGAGCGAATAGTGACCGCTGATGGTTATCTGCTTGGCAAAGGTTTTTTGATTGCCAAACAAGACAATAGCCAATCGTTAGTGCAACTGAGTAAAGAACAAACTCAATTAAGCGAAGCGATTAATGAGTGTGAGCAGGCGCGGGTAATACAGCAGTCAAAGCTCGATGCGTTGGCGCAGCAATTAACCCAAGTGCGTGACAGCTTAAGCCAAGGTATCAAACGCTTACACCAATTACAGCTCGATAAAGCCACCAAATCTACCCAGCTTAATAACGCAGAGGCCCAGGCCAAGCAGCGCGAAGTTAAACGGGGACAACTAGCAGAAACCGTTGCGCGAACGCGAAATGAGTTAGCCGAGCTGGCTGAGCAGTTAATGCTGCTTTCGGAACAAGAGGATGAATTGGCGGAGGCGCTAGCGTTAAGCCTTGAGAAACAGCAACAACAAAGCCTTGAAGCCCAAGGGGATTTAGCCCGTCACCAAGCGCTAAAGGCACAAATTAGCGATGCCGAGCGCCGCTTAGCGAGCCTCAATGCCAGTCTGCAATCGGTCACCACTCGGATGGCGGTGAGCACAGAACAAATTGAATTACAGCGGGTCCGTGTCAGTGAATTAGTCCACTCACAGGAAACACTGTCAGCCCAGCTTGCCAGTGTTGTCGCACAGCAGGGTGATCAGCAAACGGCAAAGCTGAGTGAACAACTGGCGCAGCTACTCAATCAGCAACAGAGTCAGCAACAGGCACTTAAAACGCTCAGGGCACAACAAAGTTCGCTCACTGAAACGCTAAACAGTATAGGATTAAAGCAAAAACAAGAGCTTGGTAAGCTTGAGGGCTTGACTCAAAGCCTCAGCACGTTAAAGTTACGTCGTGAGGGATTAAAAGGGCAGGCTGACAGCCAGTTGGCAGCCCTGGCAGAACAGCAAATTGTGCTTGCTCAGGTGATTGATTCGCTGCCTAGCGATGGTCAGCCAGATAAGTGGCAGCGTGATTTGGATCAGATCCGGCAAAAAATTATCCGTTTAGGTGCGATAAACCTCGCGGCGATCGAAGAATTTGAGCAACAAAGTGAGCGAAAATCCTATTTGGATCATCAAGATGAAGATCTCAATAAAGGGCTTGCAACACTAGAAGAAGCCATTCGTAAAATCGATAAGGAGACCCGCACCCGCTTTAAAGCCACATTTGATGCGGTCAACGAGGATTTAGGGCGATTGTTCCCCAAGGTGTTTGGTGGCGGGCGTGCCTACCTTGCGCTAACGGAAGACGATTTATTAGAAACGGGCGTGACCATCATGGCCCAGCCGCCAGGTAAGAAGAACAGCACAATCCATCTTCTTTCCGGTGGTGAAAAAGCCCTAACGGCTTTATCATTGGTATTCGCGATTTTCAGGTTGAATCCAGCTCCCTTCTGTATGTTAGACGAAGTGGATGCGCCCTTAGACGATGCCAACGTAGAACGTTTCTGCCGATTATTGAAGGAGATGTCGCAGAGCGTACAGTTTATCTATATCAGCCATAACAAAATTACGATGGAGATGGCTGATCAACTTATCGGTGTGACTATGCATGAGCCGGGTGTATCCCGTATAGTCGCAGTAGATTTAGAGCAAGCGGTGGCGATGGCCGACGCGTGATAACTAGAAGAAAGACAGGGTAACCAATGGAAGATTTGCAACTAGTTTTGTTCGTTTTAGGCGCCATAGCCATAGTTGCTGTGCTGGTGCATGGATTTTGGTCTATCAGAAGACAACAGCCTAAGTCATTGAAAGACAGTCCGATGGGCAATTTCTACAAAAAGCAGGCAGAGCGTGGCGAGGCTGCCCCCAAGCGTATCGATGCCGATGGTTTCGACGCCGATGGTATAGGCGCCGTCAGAGTTCGTAAAGCGAATGAAGCTCATACCCCAGAGGCACCTGCGTTTAACCCTTATTTAAAGCAAGAAGCCAAAGTACAACCGCAACCAGTGGAACCCGTTCAAGTTGAACCTAAACCACTGTTTAAGCAAGAACCAAGCATGGCGCAGCCCGACTTTAATTTGCAATCACCGAGTGTGAAAGAGCAACACCGCGGCCCTAAAGCATCGCGCCAAGAGCCAGTATTGCAAAGCCATACAGCGCATTTAAATCAAGCTCACGTTGGCCAATCCCATGCGGCGATAGTGGCGCAAAAGGCGGCTGAAGAGCAACGTGCCCAAGTGCAAATGCCCACCCAAACCGCGTTGTTTGATGATGAAGAGGCGTATGAAGAAGAGCAACCTCAAGCCGTTGAACAGGCCGATGATGATTTAGGTGAACCACGTGATGTATTAGTGCTGCACGTTGTGGCGAAAGAAGGTCAGCAACTTAATGGTGCAGAATTATTACCTTGCTTCTTAACCCTTAACTTTAAATATGGCGATATGAATATTTTCCATCGTCATGTGGATAATGCTGGTAATGGTAAGGTGTTGTTCTCCATTGCTAATATGGTAAAACCTGGTGTTTTTGACCCAGACAATATGGAGCAATTCAGCACCCAAGGCGTGGTATTCTTTATGACTTTACCTTGCTACGGTGATGCGCTAATGAATTTCTCTATCATGCTTAACTCGGCGCGCCAATTGGCGGATGATATCGACGCGGTTGTGCTCGATGGTCAGCGTCAACCTTGGGGCGAGTTTACTAAGCAAGATTATTTACACCGCATTCGCGCAAACGCTTAATGCAACGCCGCGAGACTGCGGTGATAGACAGATGGGGCCGCTAAATGCGGCCTCATTTTTTGCAACTTTTTGATGCTTAAGAATTCTGGATAATGAATATGCAAGACATTCAACTCGATAAACGCCTATCTGAACTGCTTTCACAAGCTGTTACGTCGGAAAATGCGCAGCCATTGATGCAGGCGCTCTGCCAATCTCTGAATGAACACAATATTCGTTACTATGTCGACGATGCGCCAAGCATTACTGACTCAGAATACGACAGATTAATGCAGCGGCTGAAACAGCTTGAGGCAGAGTATCCTCAGTTTGTTGCTGCCGATTCGCCCACCCAAAGAGTGGGCGGCATGGCGCTGGCAAAGTTTGAACAAATTACTCACCTTAAACCCATGTTAAGTCTTGATAATGCCTTCGATGAGGCGGACTTTAGTGCATTTCATAAGCGTGTCAGCGACAGAGTGGGGCAAGTGAGTTTTTGCTGTGAGCCTAAGCTCGATGGTTTGGCGGTGAGTATTTTATATCGCAATGGGGTGCTTGAGCGCGCCGCGACCCGGGGCGATGGTACTGTGGGCGAAGATATTACCGAAAACGTTAAAACCATTAAGTCGATTCCGCTCAAACTGCGCGGTGACAACTATCCCGAATTGGTTGAAGTGCGCGGCGAAGCCTTTATGCCCAAGGCGGCATTTGAGGCGCTAAATGAGCGTGCACGCTTAAAGGATGAAAAACTGTTCGTAAATCCGCGTAATGCGGCGGCGGGCAGCTTACGTCAGCTCGACAGTAAAATTACCGCGTCACGGGCGCTGTCTTTTTATGCCTACGCCTTAGGTGTGGTGGAGCCGACTTCCCATGAGCTAGCTAAGACGCATTATGAGCAATTGCAGCAACTTAAATCATGGGGGCTGCCAGTCAGTAGCGAGATCAAAGTCTGCGACGAACTCAGCCAAGTGTTTGCCTACTATCAAGATATATTGACTCGCCGCAGCGATTTACCCTTTGAAATCGATGGTGTGGTAATGAAGGTGAACGATATCGCCCAGCAGCAAACCTTAGGGTTTGTGGCCAAATCTCCCCGCTGGGCAATTGCCTATAAATTCCCCGCGCAGGAAGAAATGACCCTGCTCGAAGGCGTAGATTTTCAAGTGGGCCGCACCGGCGCGGTGACTCCGGTCGCACGCCTAAAACCTGTGTTTGTCGGCGGCGTGACGGTATCGAACGCCACTTTGCACAATGCCGATGAAATCGAGCGTTTAGGTGTGATGGTGGGCGATACCGTGATTATCCGCCGCGCCGGCGATGTGATCCCGCAAATTGTGGCCATAGTGCCAGAGCGTCGCCCTGAAGATGCTAAGGCAATTGCCTTCCCACAACATTGCCCCGTTTGTGGCAGTTTGGTTGAGCGATTAGAAGGTGAGGCCGTGGCCCGTTGTAGCGGCGGCTTATTCTGTGAGGCCCAGCGTAAAGAGGCGATCAAACATTTTGCCTCCCGCAAGGCATTAGATATCGACGGCATGGGCGATAAAATTGTTGAGCAGTTGATTGATAAGGAGTTGGTTCAAAGCCCGGCGGACTTATTTAAACTCACCGCCTCTATGATGACCATGCTCGACCGTATGGGAATGAAGTCTGCCACCAATCTCGCGCTGGCGATTGAAGCGGCTAAAACTACGACTTTGCCTCGTTTCCTCTATGCCTTAGGCATTCGAGAGGTGGGGGAGGCGACGGCGGCGAACCTTGCGACACACTTTGGTAGCCTAGAGGCACTTCGCGTAGCTACCATTGAGCAACTCATTCAAGTTGAAGATATTGGTGAAGTGGTTGCCCAGCACGTAGCGCATTTCTTCGCTCAGCCCCATAACCTAGAGGTGATCGATGCTTTGATTGCGGCTGGTGTCAACTGGCCTGCGATTGCAGCGCCAAGTGCCGATGAACAGCCATTAAAGGGGCAGACTTGGGTGTTAACCGGTACCTTAAATCAACTCAACCGTAACGATGCTAAGGCGCAGTTACAGGCCTTAGGCGCCAAAGTCGCGGGCAGTGTGTCGAAAAATACCGATTGCTTAGTGGCGGGTGAAGCGGCAGGCTCCAAGCTTGCCAAAGCGCAGGAGCTAGGCGTGAAGGTGATTGGCGAAGACGAATTGCTCGCGCTGCTCGCTGCCAATACCTAATGCGAGTTTGATTTGATGAGTAAAACGCCTTGCTTAGCAAGGCGTTTTTGTTGAGGGTTCATCTTGATTGGGCGCGGTTTTCTGGCGGAGCCATGATAAACTTGATCTATCAGCGGATTGCACCGATAGCAATCATTGTGCGCTTATAAAAAGGAAAACCGATGACAGATCTCAGTGATATTCGCCGTGAATACACCAAAGGTGGCTTAAGACGCGCCGATTTACCCCAAAACCCGATGCAGTTATTTGAATTGTGGATGACACAAGCCAGAGATGCGCAGCTGAGTGATCCTACCGCGATGTGTGTTGCCACAGTGGATGAACATGGCCAACCTTTTCAACGAATTGTACTGTTAAAGCGTTTTGATGAAACAGGTTTTGTGTTCTTCACTAACTTAGGCAGTCGCAAGGCACAACAGATTGCGGCCAATAATAAAGTGAGTCTACATTTTCCTTGGCATCCGATTGAACGCCAAGTGTCGATTCTCGGTGAGGCGCAGCCGCTTTCTACCGCCGAAGTGCTGAAATACTTTATGACCCGCCCCAAGGATAGCCAGATTGCCGCTTGGGTGTCGCAGCAGTCGAGCAAACTGAGTGCCAGACAAGTGCTCGAAGGTAAGTTCTTTGAAATGAAAGCGAAATTTGCTAAGGGCGATGTACCATTGCCGAGCTTTTGGGGCGGTTACTTAGTTAAGCCGTCAAGTATTGAGTTTTGGCAAGGTGGAGAGCATCGCCTGCATGACCGCTTTCTCTACACTCGCCAAGCGGATGAATGGATGATTGACCGTTTAGCACCCTAATGGCTTTAGGAGCTTAATGTGGAACAGTATAAGATTTGGGTGGATGCCGATGCTTGCCCAAACCCAATTAAAGAGATTTTATTTCGCGCAGCTGAGCGAAAGGCGCTGCCGCTAGTGCTGGTGGCGAACCAAATGCTACGGGTGCCACCGTCACCGTATATCAGTCAAGTGCGTGTTGGCTCAGGCTTTGATGTGGCGGATCAATACATTGTCGACCATGTTGAGGCCACACATTTAGTCATCACTGCCGATATCCCGTTGGCGGCGCAAGTGATCGAAAAGGGCGCGCTGGCGCTCAACCCCCGCGGTGAACTCTACACCACTGACAATATTCGCCAAAAGCTTACGATGCGTGATTTTATGGAAGATTTACGTTCATCGGGTGTACATACAGGTGGACCTGATACTTTGTCTGCGGCCGATAAGCAGGCTTTTGCCAATAGTTTAGACAAATGGCTTGTGCGGGTTAAATGATAGTTCACTGGTCGCTAATCAATAAAAAGAGTATCTTTAGTGAAGCTTAGGTGATCTTTGTCACGGTTTGCTAAGTGCTGAGCAGCTTTGTACTTCATAACAAGGAGCTGATGGGTCTTACAACTCACAATTGAGGATGGATACGATGAATAAATGGATAGGAATCGCGGCATTATCGACGTTGATGAGCTTCAGCTCCGTTGCCCAATGGCAAGTGATTGAGCAGGATTCTAGGGTCAGTTTCGTGTCGGTAAAAAAGGGGGATATTGCTGAGGTTCATCATTTTAAGCAGCTAAAAGGTACTCTGAAGGATACTGGCCAATTTGAGTTAACAATTCCGCTGATAAGCGTAGCAACGGGTATTGATGTGCGTGATGAGCGTATGCAGCACTTATTGTTTGAAGTGTCATTGTATCCTGAACTTAACTTGAGTGCCCAAGTCGATAGTCAAATGCTCAAAGCGCTTGCAGTGGATGAGTCAAAGGTTGTTGACATCGAGGGCAAAATTGCCCTGCATGGAAAACAGCAAACAAAAACTTTTTCGGTAATTTTGACCAAAGTATCTGATAATAAACTGATGGTTAGTAGTTTTCAGCCGATAATTATCAATGCAAATGAATTTGGCTTGGTTGCAGGGGTTGATAAGTTGCGTGATATTGCAGGTTTATCTAGTATTAGCCAAGCCGTTCCGGTGTCGTTTGTACTAACCTTAACTCAGTAACAACAATAAGATTGGTTTAGATCAATACGTCAGCTGTTGTATTTAAGATAAGGTTATGAGGTGGCTGACGTATAATGCTCATACTGACCACTTAATGGGTGGATGTTGAGGCTTTTTAGATGTTAACAGTGTCCTTAATGGCGCTCGATTTAGTTGTTTTAAGGGTTAAAAATGGTCACAGATAAAGACGGTTACATGCATTTAATCCAGTATTTGACTGAGCATCTTGGCTTGTTCGAAACGCCTGATACCCAAAATGTGTCCGACGATACTGTGATGGAATTGTTTGAGGAACAATTATCCGCGCAGATTATTATGGTCTGTGGTCAAAATCCGTCACTCTCCTTTAGTGAGCGTAATACCATTATCCGTGAGGTCGATGCCATTGTGTATGATCTCGAGGAAATTCTCGCCTCTGTAGCCAATCATAGGGCAACACCTGAGCAAACGCTGTTTATCACTGAATTTTCAGGACTCATCAAAAATTTATTTGATCAAGAGATCGCAAAATTTCAATCCCATGCTTAATATTTGAGTCTAGTCATCGGGTTACTCCCATTGCTTGTCGTTAGCTCTTGGGAATTGGAGTCGTGTTTTAATCCCGTTCCTTGCCTTCAGCAATTGCATATTGGTTTTTCCATCATGGCTTGTCTCTTCATGCTGGATTGATTGCCGTTGTTAGTAACAACCCTTTGTGCTCATTTTTCTGTTTTCTGTCGATATTCGCACAAGCCTATGTGGTTAGCGGAGATAAGTTACCACTCTGCTTATTTTGCTTTCCGAGCCGTAGAAAAATCACCAGTTGTTTAAGCATCTTTGCTTACAGGGTATATCTTTACTCTATAACGATATTTTTGGGTGATATACGAAGGGAGATGCATGATGTTAACCATATGTCCTAGCTATGCCGATGATTTATTAACCATTGCTGTTTCCGGTCAGGTAACGCATCAGGATATTGAAACCATTTTGTTTCCGGCCATTGAAGCCAAGTTATTGGATCATGCTTGTATTCGTTTATGGTATGAATTTAGTGCTGATTTTATGGGTGTTACAGTTGGAGCACTTTGGGACGATGCTTTACTCAGTGTGTTCCATTTCAGTGATTTCGCGCGGGTAGTGATGATTGCGGATACGCAAATGCTTGGGACTATGGTCAATACGTTAGCTTTTATGTTGCCTTGTCCGGTTAAAGTCTTTGGCGAAAATGAGCGTGTACTGGCTAAGGAATGGCTAGACGACGTCAAAGTGATTGCACTGTAACAGAGAGTAACTGCTCGGATTGTTGATGCTTAATTTGTCAAGTACAGAGCATGGCGGCGAAGATCTGTTACACCTCAGCCAACGGCCAATGGCACTCGATTTGAGTGCCTAGATTGAGTTCGCTGTTCACGATTAACTCGCCATTTAACTCATATTTTATCCACAAATTGAGGCAGGATAGCGTTCCTGTACATTGTCTTTGATGTATGTCATGCCTGAGTTGCTCAAGATGAGCTGTCGAGATCCCCACACCATTATCCTGTAGCAGTATATGTAATTCATTACCTCGTTTATCGAGTTGCAACAGTATTTCGCGGTGTTGATGATGCTCTTTAAATGCGTGTTGTAGAGTGTTATTAAGCAATCGATAGAAAAACTGCAAATATTGCCAAGCATTACCATCGATAATTAATAGTTCATCGCAGTTAAGATTTACTTTCACCTGTGCTTTGAGTAATTGTGGCTGTAATAGGCTGAGCAAATGCTGGAGAAACTGCGCTAAATGGAGCGGGCGTATTTCACTATGTTGATCAGTAAATAGCTGCGATATTTGTCTTAATCTTACGGCCTGTTGACTCATGAGATGCACCGCTTTAGCAGACTGGTCGACATATTCATCTTGACGAATCTGACATACTTGAGCGAGGAGGCGATCTGATCTGATCCAATACTTTTGGACACCACGCTAAGTGAGTAAAATGACTTAACGAGGTGAATATGACAACCCAAAAGACCCGCAAGACTCACACTGCTGAATTTAAAGCAGAAGCCCTTAAACTAGC